>JAFGVU010000181.1 GCA_016937855.1 Bacteroidales bacterium
ATTGATGTGTTTAAAGAACTCGAAAATCAAAATTTCACAAGAATAAATCAAACAAATTTGCTTTTTGGTTCTGTTAAGATTTATAGTGTGGAGAAGTAAGATAATAGAATGTTTCAAGAAATTTTAGGTTTAAAACTTAGATTAGAACAAACAAATCTTATTAGTTTCAATTTTGTTTTCCCCGAACAGTTTTACGACATATAAACCTTTAGCTTGGTCTGACATATCAACAGACTTATTCTTAGATAATATCTCATCAGAATAAACTAACTGTCCATTTAGATTGTAGATTTCAATTTTATAATAATCCTCCTTAAAAAATAAATTAAACAATCCATCACTTGGATTAGGAAATACAGAAAAGGTTTGACCAATATGATCATTAAAATTTTCGCTTACCAAACCAGTAAATTCTGCTACCCATATATCCCTACCACCATAGTTATAATAAATCAATGAATCGTTTGAGGAAGTGCGACCGGTAACCACTAATTTGCCATTTGCATAAGCGACACCCGTTAGTGCGTCGCTGTCGGTTCCACCATTTTTATAAGGAGTACTAATAGTGTCGAGGTCATCGTCTATGTGCAATAGCCAAAAATCAGAAACAGTTGAATTATCACCCGAGCCATAAAAATCTGTACTGTTTGTAAATCCTGCAAGAATATATCCCTGATAAGTTGGGATCATATCAAACACCATTTCTCCCATTGAACCTCCCAATATATTTTGCTTGACAATATTCCCATCCATATCAATAGTTCCAACCCAAACATCAGAGTCTCCATAAACTTCGCCTACGAAGTCTCCATTTGCACTTTGTATAGCCGCTGCAATTGTTAATAAATTACCTTTCAAACATGCAGAATATCCGATATTATAGCTTGATGAACCAAATTCCTTCTGCCATGCAATATTATAATTATTGTCAGTTTTTACCAGCCATAGTTTGTCAGCTCCAAAAGGAGCATACATAGATTCTCCAAAAAACATAAACCCTGATTCATCTTCTAATTCAAATCCCTTTACAATATGATCAGAATTATACTCGTCATGATTTGTCCACCACAGCTTTTTAATTTGCTCAACATCTCCATTAATTGCATTTATTTCGATTACCATCCCAACATAAAAAGTTTCGAGATTAAATTCTGATGACAAATCACCATTTTGAGAATTTGTTTGCCCTACAGCTAAAATGTTTCCATTACTTAATAATGAAATTGAGTTAATTTTATCCGAGGATGTAATCCCCAAAAACTCTGTACCACCATAAGTTTGCAGCCATATTTTATTTCCGTCAGCATCATATTTTGCAACAAAGGCATCGGAACCCGAACCTGAATCGTTGTGGCTCTCCATATCATAGTCTTTCGAGTAGGTGTATCCTGCAATAAAGCAACCACCATCATCTGTTGCAAGCACATCAAGAGCCATATCCCAATCACTTCCTCCAATTATTTTTGTCCAAACAGTATCACCGGTCGAATTGAGTTTTGAGAGGAATAAATCTCTTTCTCCATTGTTATTGCTAATAAAATAATCATTTGATTCTGTACTAAAAAACACAAAAATATCTCCATCGTCATTTATATCAATGTTTGATCTCATTTCGACACCATATCCGGGAGCTTCGTCGAGAGTGCCACCAATAATTTTTGTCCAGGCAGTGTCAACAACGACTTGAGATAGTGCGAATGTCGAAATTAGTGTCAAATAAAAAGCTAAAATAAATTTCATCATAATCAATAATGTTTTTTTATAAAATAAATTTAAAAATAGTGGCAATTATTCATCCATCACGACAAATCTCTCCGAAACAGTGCATTGCTTCTGATTTATTTTTATTACATATACACCACTTTTGAACTTTTCAGTTTTCAAGTGATACATATTGCCACCTGTTTTTGCGACATATAATTCAGAATGTACTACTTTTCCAAGAGCATCATAAATTACAATTTGTATGTTTTGGTCTTCATCTGAAGAAACTAATACAGATAACTCACCACCATTCCTAATTGGGTTTGGATATATGATTAATTCGGAACAAGGCTCATTATTAGCGATATTTTTTTGTTTTGATAATGAGACCATCGGGGAATAAGAATATTTGCCATCGTAATCGACTTGTTTTAGACGATAATAAAACAAATCATCTTTATTAGAAATAAGATTTTTATCTACAAATTGGTAAAGATTTGCGTTGTTTGAGTTTCCATTGCCCTTAACAAAGCCAATTGCTTCGAAGGTAGTACAATTTCCAGAACAACGTTGTATTTCGAAACCGGAGTTGTTTATTTCGGAACCTGTAGCCCAATTAATAATCCCATCGTTATTATTCCATTTTGCAGAAATAAACAAGAAGGTAACAGGTAAAGGAGTATTTTTGGATAATAGAGTAAAATCCGAGAATTGATTATGTGTTAAAGTAGCTTCATTATAACTCACACTTATAAAATAATCGATTCCACTACCAGAATATATCCAATTGTCAGTAGTTGGATAAATTGGATTATACGCCCCTGCCATTTCAACCATCTGCATTTCTTCGGCTGTATTTACCGGGGTATAAGGCAAGTCATTCTCATCATAAGTTAAATTCATATTATAATAACCCGTAAAGGCAACACTACCTTTTTCGAAATTCCAATATCTTTTTATTGAATTTGCATTATTTGGATGTACAGTTTCCCTAACCCGACACATCATGGTTCCGGGCACATCGACTTGATTAAACGAAAGGTATGCAGGAGAGTAATATAACCCGCCAACCGGGAATAATCTTGCGATATTTGCGCCCGAATTATAATTCCATACCAGATAACCATTATTTGTTGCAATAGCATAACCTGTATTCTGTCCAGGATTTTGAATAATGACACTAACTCCTAACTCTAAATCATCCATTAACAAAACTTTTCCATTAATAAACTCAAGTCGCTGATTGACAATTGTATTTGAACCAACAACTGTTTTTATTCTACCTGCATCAGGCAGCGTGCCATCAATTTTGAGAATTGCATAAGTACAGTCCAATATATCCTGATTATCTCCATTGAAATTAAAAACACTTTCGGTTTGACTATCAATAGTAAAACCACTAGCTGATGTTGCAGTTCCAGAAATAATAATTTCTCCCTGGTTAATAATATCATGTCCTGTTCCATCAGCAACATGTAAGTTTACTCCAGATGGAACTGTAAGTTTAGCCTGAGATTCTATTGTTGTTTGGTCAATTCCTTGAGGTATAGAGCTGTCATAAGTAACAATATGTCTAACCAATATACTATTTGAATTACTTGTTGGATAAGTAATTTCGCCACAAGCTGTAGGGAAGAATTGAGGAGAAATCCAATCTGTACCGTCAAACACTTCCCAAATACTAATATCCGTCCAATTCCCATCGGCTATTGTACGGTACTCATCGGGAGCCAAACTACAAGAACCAAGTGTAAATGCATATAGGTCGGCAATTCCATTTGTCTGATAAGAGTGTAAATCTCCATATACTCCAGCACCAGAAGCCGCACCTGTTGACCCTAATCGCATCCAACCTGTTGTTGCATCATAAAATCCAATTTGACATTCGCTAGAGTTAAATTCTGCATTTTCGTGGCTAGTAATCCAACTTAGATTAATTGTAATATCAGAGTCGCCAGCAACATCTTCGCTAATAAACCATGTTCTGTCAACGGATGAAATTTCGCTTAACTCATCATTTGGAAATGCAGCTTCAAACTCAAAATTCTCAACAACTCGACATCTAATATTATCTGTCGTACCCGAATTTTGGAGCCATGCAGGATTATAACTCGTTTCTGAAGACCCCACATGATATGTAAAGCTTTCTGAACCGCTTGCTCCAAGACTTTCTTTTATCAATGTTCCGTTATTGTCTGTAATAAAATATCCTGTGACAAAGGAGGCACCGCTAATTATAGCATTTTGCATCATTGTAAAGTTACGGTTACCAAGCAATATTTTGCCGGATACAAATTCAACTTCGTTGCTAGCTTTACATAAAGTTCCGACAACAGTTTTTAGTCCCCCCCCGTTAACTTCTAATCTGCCATAAGTACCGTTCCATAAATCTTGATTGCCATTGTTGTATGCAACTGTACTGGCATGGGCATTAATTAATTTTGGAGCTGATCCGCCAGCCACATTAATATCGCCAGAGATATCAATTCTGCCATTATTTTGCAATACTGCTGTACCAATTCCAACCAACTCTCCTCCATCATCAATAATGATTTGTCCATCATTTAAAAGGTCAGGTATTATGGGAGAACTGCTACTATCAACCATTTGAAATTGTTGTCCAACAAGAATTTCTAGAATAGCACCTGATTCAATTGTTAACTCATCCACAGAAAGCGATTGATTAAAGTCCACCTGATGTCCAGTACGAATTAAAATTGTTGACTCTTGATAATCGGGATATGTTACGCCATTACCACAGACATCGGCATAGGTTTCGGCATCTAACCATGTTGTTCCATCATAAACTTGCCAAATTGAGGTGTTATCCCAATTCCCGGAGCTACGGGTGCGCCATGCAAGTGCAATTTCTGATGCTGTTTGATCAATCACTTCAACTGTATCGCTAACAGAACAGAACTCGTTACTTCCAACAACAATGTAGGTTCCGCTCTGATCTGTAGTGGTGTTTTGTGTTGTTGCAAATCCATTAAAACTTTCAGATCCAAGATTTACAATTGGGGAAACATCTGTATATTTTCTTACCAAAACCCAATCCCATTGGGCATCATAATCCTGATTGTATGCCCCATTATCTCCACGTGCACTAAGTCTAATGCTTTCATTGTTTAACCCGCTGTTCGTGAAGGTTCTATCCCAAACATAAGTTCCGGTTGTTTCATTAAATCTGCGAGTATATCCATCTGTTCCATTAGCAATAACTTCATCTCTAGCCCAATATCCTGTCATTGGAACAGCGGTGGCAATCCAAGAAGCATCGCTGCGATAATATAAATAAGAACCACTACCATGAGATAAGGTTGTAATTTGATTACTTGTACTCCCCCAAAAACCATTGGTTGAAAAGCCATTAAAAGGAACACTTGAGGTATATATTCTAGTTTCAGCAATAAAGTTTCCTGTAAAGCTTTCCTGACCGCTTAAGAAACGATTTGTATTTCCTCCATAGAGATATCCACCACTCTGTGAAAAATCTGTGCCTGTAGTTGCTCCAACTGTACCAGCAGTCCACTTACTTAAATCAATAGAAGCAGAATTAAAATCATCAAAAAATTCAAAAACAGCATCTCCGTCACCAGCTGTAACTGTACTTTCATTTGTATAAATCACAAAAACTTGAATGGATGTACCTGCCGGTATAGATACCTTAACCCAAATCTCTGTTTGATTTGTATTACAGGTTCCATCAGCCACCCAAAATGGTATTTCTGTCACTAAATTATCAGCCTTTACTCTAATATCAGAGCAATCGGGTTGCATTTTGCCTTCTGCTATTAAGTTTGATGTATTTAGAATGAGTTTTACCTGATAATCAATAAGATCAACAGCTGATGAGTTTTCAATTTGGAATTCTTGTTTATATCCAATAAAATCATTTTCCCATACCCAATTTGTGATTGATGTTGAGCCTGTTGCACTTAAATCAATTGTTTGTCCGGGACAAATATCTAGATCTGCTCCGGCGTCAACAGAAATTGGAGCAAAAACATCTATTTCATCTATACAATTTCCACTGGCATGAGTTACGGTTACCGTGTAAGTAATGTCTGTCGCAGGGGTACTTGTTGGCTGCGCAATGTTTGAATCGTCGAGATAAGTTGCAGGAGACCATGAATAGCTTAAATCGTTTTGCTCTGGACTACCAATTTGAATAGCTTCTCCACTATTACACACCCCAACATCTTCTCCTGCATGATGATCAGACTGTATCACTAACAATGAATCAAGTTCTGAACAAATACCTCTTACCACTTCGACGTAATATGTGTCGGGCTCACTAACCGATATTGTTGGAGTTGTTCCGATGCTGGATTTCTCATACAGTTCAATTCGCATTGAAATGTTAGCATTCCATGAAACCGGATGAATTCTCACATATCTTGCATCAACATAATGCTCTAAATCGTGATGAACAACAGTATGTCTATCGGAATTTCCAGAAAATATTTTATCAGTGCCATATTCCTGAATAAATGTCCAGTTTACATTATCAAGAGAATAAGAAAATTTATAATTAGAAACCCATTGATCTGCCCCATAACGTCCTTGAGTTGCAAAGGCTGCAATTTTCTTCACTTCACCGCAATCAACCTTTATCCATTGGTTTTGATCGTTTATAGCAGCTGTCCAGTTTGGATCGGATGCTAAATTTAACCGACCAAGGTGAGCGTAATACGAGCCACTGTAAACTGTTGATGCAGTCATATTACTATCATCAAGCCCCGGCAATATGGGATTAATATTATCGTTAGATGCTGTGTACCAATTTACAAGATCCCCTACTTCTGTCCCAGCGACAGAAATATCGACAGGAACATCATCACACATCAATACGTCTGCTGTGCCGATTGCAAGATTTTGAGCAACAATATTCATATCATCTTCGCAAGTCATTCCTGAATATGTGACCGTTAATGTGTAAGTGATATCACTTATTGGTTGAGCAACTGGCAGCGCAAGATTCTCATCGTCAAGATAAGTTGCAGGAGACCATTCGTAAGTAAATCCATCCTGCGGAGCTTCGCCAATAACAACCGCTTGTCCTGCTTCGCAAATTTCGGCATCGGGACCGGCAGCATAAAGCGACTGAACTACTTCAAGAGAATCTAAAGCGGTACAATTTGAGCGACTAACTTCTACATAATAAGTTCCAGGTTCTGAAACAGAAACAGTTTCAGTATCTCCAATAGCATCAGATTTATAAATCTCCATTCGCATTGAGATATGACCATACCAAGTCCATGGATGGATTCGGATATAACGAGCTTGAATTGGGGCATCAAGTTGATGAGTTACGACAGTATGCCTGTCACTATTCCCGGTAAATATTTTATCTGATGCACCATCCTGAATAAATGTCCAAGTTATATTATCATCAGAGTAGGATATTTTATAACTTGTTACCCATTGATCATAGCCATATCGACCTTGAGTTGCAACAGAAGTTATACGCTCTATCTGTCCACAATCAACTTTTATCCACTGACTTTGATTATTTGCCCCTGCCGACCAGTTTGGATCATAGGTTGCATTAAGTCTTGCTTTATAAGAAGCATGATTACTATCGTGTTGAGATGAAGCTGTAATATTGGCATCCGGTAGAACTGGCATTACCTCTGTCTGTGTATCTACGCCCTCAAAAAACCAAGTAATATCATCTCCTATTTGCGAACCATTAACCGATATATTAACTGAACCATCATTACAAATAAATCCATCATCAGTTGAAATAATAGGAATGTCAGTATTAACTGTGACAATCATATCATCAAGCACAGGCGGACATACGGCATTTTCGTCCAGTACACTCAAAGTATAAGTTGTTGTAATAATAGAAGTAGCTGTTGGTTGTGCAATAAACGCATTATCAAGACTTATTGAAGGAGACCATTCATAAGTTAGCATTGCTTGTGCAGGTGTTCCGATTTCCACCGATTCTCCTATACAAATCCCCAAATCACTTCCTGCATCGGCTGTTGGAGGTTGTACAACTGTAATGTTAAAATCTGTAGTGATTGAATCACAGACATCACTGGAAAAAAGTATTGCAGTAATGATTGAGGTTTCAGTTAGCGTAACCGAAAAGTCAAATGGACTACTTGATATTGTTTGATCAAATACTCCATCAACTAACCAACGAATTGAATCTACAGTTGATGTTCCAACATTTACCTGTATTTCAGCATTGGTTCCGGCACAAATAATATCCTCAACCAAATCATACTGGACATCTGCATTTGTCTGAGAGACAGCGGCGCCATCGTAAAAACCTCCGGCAAATATTGCTTCAGGCAGACAAGAGCCTAATATTTCGGCAAATACTGCACCATCATAATTTCCTCCTGCGAAGATACTCTCAACCGGACAATTACCAACAATTCGATTAAATGCAGCACCATCAAAATAACCGCCTGCAAATATAGATTCGGGTGGGCATATTCCAACAATTTGAGCAAAGTCAGCACCATCATAATCACCGCCAGAGAAAATATCTTCAGGAGGACAATTACCATTACTCTGTATTACTGTGCTCCCATCGTAATAGCCACCAGCAAAAATTGGTTCAGGAGGACAAACTCCTTGTATAAATGAGTAAGAAGCACCATCATATTCTCCTCCTGTGTAAATTGGCTCATACCCAACAAAAATTGAATCTACATCTGTAACAACGCAAGTTCCATTAGTAACAGTAAGATAAATGAAATTATGACCAAGATTTGCATCAAGATAAACAATTCCGGTTGGATTCTCATCAGAAGAATTCCCATTGGCCAAATCCCAATCAAAAATTGTTGCAGGATCTGTGATTGATTGAGTCAAGTTTGAATAAAAATCGACAGAAATACCTGAAGTAACTTCATACTCTGAAGGAATACGAGTAATATCTTGATCGGGTTTTGGATAAATAGTAACAGGAATAATAACACTTGTTGAAACATCGTAAGGATTTCCTTCGGGATCGAGGATAGTAGAAATAACAGTTAGTTCAGTCTGATATGTACCCGCAGCAGGATATTCATAACATGGATTAATATCTGTCGAGTTAACACTACTTGGATTATTAATATCAAAGTCCCAAACATATGTAACCGAAGCACCCATCGATGACTGATTAGTAAAACACGTTTGATCTCCAAGGCATGTATTCTCGTAAGTAAAGTTAGCAATTGGCAGTAATGGATTAAAAGGAACACAAAACTCGCTGGGTGATTCGACAGCAGATACCGTCAATGTAATATCACCTGTAGTATTTTCTGGCATTACAACTTGGACATAATAGCTAGAATTTTCAGACAACATACAATTAAGAGTAAACTCCGTTAAAGCATCCGTATTACATGGTCCGGCCGTCATTGAACCACACGAACCATAAAGAACCCGATACCTAATTTGAGATGGTAAGGCAGTTGTATTCTCGGAAAGTTGGTAAGTAATATCAACTTTTTCGGTAAAATTCAAATCCACTCTAAACCAAGTTGATTTATAGCCATCCGGTCCAAGCAAACATCCCATATTTGAGCCATCTTCACCAAAACTGTTACCAATCTCATGACAGTTAATTTCAACGCTTGCACTTTGAACACCAAGCGCATTCATTTCAATTGGCACAGCTTGCTCACAATTGTCGCCATCCTCTGAAATTAAATTTATTCTTGGCTTAACGTTTTCAATGGTATATGAGCAACCTGTTAGCATTATGTAATAAGTCCCAATATTTAAACATGTTTCGCCCCAAGCTTCGCCTGCAATATTAACAACTCCGGGTGTTATGTGATCCAAGCCTACACTTGTAGAATCGCCAGGAACTAATTCTCGGAAAAGCATTATGTCACTATTATTATATGTGTTCCCAACACCTTCTATTTCGTATTGAATTCTTAAGGTTCCACTGATATCAGATTGAAACTTATACCATAAAGTGCGTTGACCACAAGTATTTTGATCAGTAGAAACTTTAGTGGCGCAGGCAAAACTTGACATATCCCCTTCGTACACACCATCATTTAATGCAACAACTGAGTAGGGAGGATCTTCTTCGTTTAGTCCATTTATTACATTTGCTTTATCAAAATCGTCATATTTGCTTTCCAAAGATGCAACAGCATCATGTTTTATAGAAACTTCAACCTGAGAGTTCGGAATAATTCCAACGTGTTGATCAACTACAACATAAAAACGTTGTTTACCGGGATTGTCGCAAGGATCGATAGTAAATGATATCTCTTGCTGATTACCGGCGCAACCATAATAACCGAAAGTTGAGTTATTATCGACAAATGTAAGTCCCAATGCAAGAGTAGAGTCAACATCTCCGGTTGAAACAAGGTCTGCAAAATCTATTTCGCCACTTTCGTCAGAGAGATAAATAGCAAATGGATTTTGCGTTGTTTTCCCGGGAGTTTTATTTTCAACTTTAACGGTAACAATACCTGGTCCATCAATTGCAAAACTATACCACAAATTACGTCGCGGAGGGGCATTTGTCGTAGTTGTATATTGTGTGTAATTTGGATCCATTGGATAATCTACAGAAGGTGTCCCTGGCACAGGATACATTCCATCCCAACAGTATCCAATGGCATCGGTTTGACCCGGATCATCAGGGAATGCGCCAGTAGAACAATAAAAGAAGTCGTTGCTTGGTGCTCGCCCCGGATCCAATGGATTGGTATCTCCAACTTTCCCAGAATAAAAAACATTATCATTCGGCACTAATCCAAAGTCATATGCACTTTCTGCAAAATCGAAACGTGATGTACCAACATTATCGACGTACAGAGTTGGGGTTAAGTTTTGATTAATATGAGAATCGTTTGCATAAATAATTAAAGTATATACCCCAGGCTGCATCCGACACATGTCGATTTTTCCACCCCAAGTCCACCACCAACGATCGTAGCTCCCAATACTAGAGATATTTATACATTCTTGTACAGGAGTCATGCTAGAGAAACTTGCATAGTCGATACGGACATCGGCATCATAAATCACTGCTTTCATTGAGCTTGGGATTCCTGTAATGCTTAAATAAGACTCTTGGGTTATTTCAAAGACATAAAAAGCCTGACGATTAAAACCACTACACTCCTCAACCAACAATGGCAAATTATCAATACAATTAAAACGTTCTGTCCCAAAAGTATATGTTCTTGAGTTTTGTGGGATAGCTGCTGTTCCTATATTTGGTCCCCAATCGCATATTCCTGCATCATAGGCCAATGCCGGTGTATGATAATTTGTAGGATCAAGTGGTTGCACTCTGGAAATAGTTATATTTGTCAGATTTCCGATTACTCCTCCGGTATAAGTAGGTCCGGTGTAGCTTGCTCCTATTCCATAAACAACTATCGTGTACCATCCTGCCGGCAAAGGATTACAGACATTAGTATTATATGATGACCGACACCCAATATCACCTGTTCCGGGAATGTTTGCAGTAAGTGTTGCAACGCCATCAGAAATTCTTCCATAAAACAAGCGAAAACTGTTCCCCCCTGTCTGAGAAATATTAAGAATCATTTCCTGATCTATATAGAACTCTCTGTATATCTGTTTTGTTGCATTACTACATGGGTCTTTTCCTGCAATTGTTAGCGGATTGTCCAGACATGAAAAATAATCAGGAGTACCATGTACAGAAGAAGACATCAAAGTTGCACTAATATCTCCCAAATCGTCTGGTAAGCTAGGATTATCAAATTGAGATTGATATTGTCTAAATCTAAAACTTGGAGCATCACTACGGCCTACATCCGAAACATCTCCATAACTCACAAGAGTATATTTACCAGGTTCGACACATATTTTTGGTGATGAATAATACATATTTGTACAAGTCATCATTTGCTCTACACCTGTAAAAGTTTCACCCCAATTAAATGTTCCCTGAGCCGTTGCAAGTTCATTTGCACTTCCACGATAAAACAAGTATTGTAAATAATAATTTCCACCACTCAATGTCAAAACTCCTGAGTCGTCATTCCCATCTCCATCGGCATCCCCAATAATAACCTCACGATACATTGCCCTATCTAGTGATGCTCCGCATGTTTGAATATCTGGTAAAACAGTTTGCTCACAATTTAGTCTGCCGGTCGTTGCCGATACTAAAATATCTTCCGGTAAAGGCTCCCAAACTAATGCAGGTTTGTTTACAAAGTCGATTTGGTCGGTTGCATCTAATAAAAAATCAGCACTTATACTGTTATTAATAACCAACAAACTTAGATTTGCATCAAATCCAATATGATTATAGCTTGAATTAATATAATTTTGACTAGTATCAATTTTCCCTAACATCTGAACAGAATAAGTACCAGGCTCTAAACAGTTAAATGTTATATCGCCATTAGTAAATTCTTGTATTGGAACAAGATTGCAATCGATAGAAATATCGCCCAAAAACAGCCTTTTACCAAGATAACCACTTGTCGAGAAGCGAATATTCATATAATCGTCGATCGAAAAAGTGTAAAATGTGCTAAGCTCATAGGTTGCCCCTCCAAACGAGATGCTACCTGATGCAGGATTTACTGTACCACAAGAGTTGTCTGCAATAAAAGCATTACACGCAAATTGATCATAACCATAAGACCATTCACCGGCAACTGATGAAGGCAAAAGACCCAACTGACTGATAGCATCTAAGCTACTCGGGTTTGGACTCATTGTTTGTCCGTCGCCACGCTCAAGAAGTTGCAGATAAACAGAATTCATGTATTCAGAATGAAAAAACACTTGAATACTATAAGTTGTATTTGGTGAGAATTTGCACAAATAATTTCTTGCCGGGATAACCGAAGCATTAGAATGTTGCATAACTTTACATCCATCAATAAGGCTTAGAGTTGAATAGTCATTAACCCGCACATCACCCTCATAAATATTGTATGCAAATCTAAAATTTCCGGTAAAAAAACCGTTCTGCTCAGCAATACGGAGGGTTAATAAGTCAATTGCATTATCAGTGGTAAAAACAAACCAAGCAGACTGAGTATATTCTAAATAATCAGCACCCAATTCAGGACAAACCTCATTTTCGTCTTGAATAGTTTGACAACCTGCATCAAAATTTAATGTATGCCAACCACCTGAGATTGTTCCGAAATCATAAGCGTTGTTTTGCGAAAAATAATCGCTGGTAACTTGTGGGTCGTTTGTAATAAGCTCGAGATAAATCTCTCCTGAAGAAATATCTTGTGCACTCACTTGAACCAAATAATTCCCCGGCAACAAACAAGGATTGTAAGTACTACCAAATTTGTTTACTGGTGTTAGTTTTGCATCAGGGATATCATCTAAACTTGGCAAACAATCATCTGTTTTATAAACAGTAAAACCCGCTCCATTTTGAGCAATAAGTTCGGTAGGTTGTAGCAATTCTAGATTAACCGCTCTTGCAGTAGGCAAATAAAAGTTAAACCAAACTGTTTTTTTGTCGTTACCTGCCGATATTTGTGAATTATGAAAAACTTCGGACAATTGTATTGTTGCGTCAGTAATATCTATTATTGTTGAAGTAAATGTCCCTAATCCAAAACCATTATCAGATATTACGATTTCAATTACATCATCACAATCATCATTAACAGGTTGTGCTAACACCACTATTGGAATAATGGTCATTAACAAAAGAACTATATAATACTTAAAATAATGCATTGGCAAAAAATGTAGTTTAAAACACAATAGCTGATCACAAATAAAACTATCTTACTCCTCTACCACCATATTCATGGCTTCGTGATGTATAGGTCGTTTGACGACTAGAATATCTATCACTTACTCTGGCTCTATCAGCCACATCAACCCATGCACCACCTTTACGAACAAAATAGCCGGAGGTTGGCCAATTAGTAGCATCATAAAATCCAGTACTTGTTAGTTGTCCATCGCCCCAAATTCCTGTATATGGAGAAGGATTATTACTTGTGTAATTAGTATTTGTTTGAATGCAAAACTCCTGAACATTTCCCGACATTTCCATAACACCATAATATGTAGAACCTGTACCAATGCGATCGAAAGGTGCAGTTCTAGCAAACATACCAGCAGCAACAGGACCTCTGTCTGTATTTGTTCCGCCACCGGTTGTAAACTGACCACCGGTAATTAATTGTGATGTTTTATTAATATTACAATTCGCATCGGCAGGTACAACTGCATACTCAACTCCCGAAACTGCCCCTGTTACTTCGGTTACATCCTTAACTTCATTAACTAATCCAGTTCCCCAAGCATGTTCTCCACCAACAAAATCTAAAGGACCCCGACAAGCTTTTTCATACTCCAACTCAGACATAGGTCTTAAAGCAGCCCAATCAAGATACGATAAAAAGTCATCAAAACTCAAATAATTTTTAACACGATCCTCACTGTTAGTGTAATACTGATTCCCATCATACTGAATATCATGACTATAATAATTGTAAATGTAAGCTCTGTTGGTTTGCATAGATGAATTTATTGTATTAAGAAATGCAACGTATTGCCCATGTGTTATTTCGTATTTCATAACATAAAAACTACCATAACCTTTTGGATACTCTAACGGTATTGTATGAGAATAAGAAGCAGAATAGTGCGCAATTGAAAAAGGATCCTCGCTATCAATTAATATAGGTTGACCAGGACTTGTTCCAGGTTCAAAAATTGAATAATATGAGGTTCCATCCCCCGCATAAAACTGACCTTCAGGAATATACACCATTTCTATCCCAAAGACTTTTATGTCGTATTCTGTTGAAGGGTCGAGCAAAACTGCATTTGATGAACCCACAATTTTTAAACGAACCGTTTGATCGCTAATATCACCGATCCCAATACTTGATCTCTTAATTAAAACTCCAGTATTGTGTCCTGTTCCATTACCAAACCTGTCTGTTTCAGATACTGCTGTTGCATAGGTGATGTCAGTATCAAAGCTATGATCTATCATTGTTGTACTCAATAATGCATGACTCCATTCATTTGATGTCAAACCACATTCTCTAAATTTGATAAACACCCATACAGCATCATGATTGTTTGGTGCTCCGGCAACGTTCCATGAATTTTCCCAAGAAAGGGTAAATTCAATTTCATCAAGACCTGCTCCAGTGCGTGTTGCATTTGAGATTTGCAAATTGTTTGCATAAGTGTTGGCAAAAAGTAGAATAAAAAATGAACTTAAAACTGAATATTTACAAATAACTGTCAAGTGGTGCTTAAAATTTTTCATAATACAAATATTTACGTAATAAATAATAATCGAATGTTGTTAATTTTATGTTTGCGTTATCCTCTAATAAAAACCTCAAAAACTTTATAAAAGCAAATATACAGCATAATAAAAAAGTGTCGCAACTTACTTTGTGCAGATTTAGAAATTAACACACAATTAATAATAACTTCATACACACATTAAAATCAAATATGCTCAGAAAATGGCACAAGACCATAACTTAGCCCCACCGACAAACCCTAATTAAGCATTAGATTTAAAATTTTAGTCTATTAAATACTTTACAATTAAACTATAAG
Source organism: Bacteroidales bacterium (assembly GCA_016937855.1). Lineage (GTDB taxonomy): Bacteria > Bacteroidota > Bacteroidia > Bacteroidales > ML635J-15 > Bact-19. The sequence continues at coordinate 15,247 of JAFGVU010000181.1, forward strand.
GTTAAATATCTTTCCTGATAAAAATTAGTTCCCAAAAATTTTCAAAAACTACACAAAACCAATTTCATATAACTGAATCTCAATATGTAGAGATTTAGAAAATTATTTCTATCCATACATTAATGCAATTTTAAGTGGGTTAAAATGAGTTATATTTGTTTTTTATAAAATTAATTATCTAAATAAAGAAAATTATGAAAAGCTTTTTATTTGTATTTATTATCTTTTGGACTAGTCTAGTTTTAGCTCAGACAGAACCTTTGTTAACTTGGGAAAAAGTACTCGGAGGCACATCTTCCGAATTAGTAGGAGGTTTTGCAACAATAAGTAGTAATCATGGCAGACACGCAGTAATCGACATCGACGAAAATGGAATTCTTTATGTTGCCAGTACAACAACTTCAACCGATAACGATATTGCCTCGAATAGCGGTGAAGAAGACATTTTTTTAATGGCTTTAGACACACTCGGCAATATTTTGTGGACAAAAATGTTGGCAGGAAACTCATTCGAGCGAGTACATAGAGTAAAAGCCAGACCTGATGGAGGTTGTATTGTTGTATGTAATTCTTCTTCTGATGATGGAGATTTTTCAACCAATCATAACTCAGGGTATCCCGATGCTGCAATATTTGTTTATGATTCTGACGGAGTACTCCAATGGAGCAAATTGTATGGGGGTGAAAGCATTGATTATCTTTATGACATAATCTTTACTTCGGATGGTTACTGGATGGCATGTGGAGAAGCAATATCTGCAACCGGCGACTTGCTTGGTACAAGTTCAGGAATGCAATGGGTAATTAAAATAAACCCTGCAAATGGAGACATTATCTGGAGCAAAACTTTCTTAGGTCCTGATGGAGCAAATGAGGATTGGATAGAAAATGCTTACCGACTTGTAGAATTGTCGAATCAAGATGTTATAATCACTGGATACACGACACCAAACTTTAACGATTTTAATCTAGACAGAATTAGCATAATATCAATAAGTTTAGCTGGCAACGTAAATTGGATGAAGAAAATTGGATCTCTGGGTAGTGGCGATTATCCTGCTGCAATAGTTGATAATGGAAGTGATAGTTTTTATATTTATGGTAGGCTACAAGGAACCATTGGTGGCGAAGGAGATGCAGCAAACTACTACGGCGGAAACGGCGATGCTTGGATAGTAAAACTTGATTATTCAGGAAACATTGTTTGGGAAAAAAATCTGGGTGGAACAAATTTGGATATGGGATATGATATGAAAATAAACTCCGAAGGCTATTTATATCTTGCCGGAATGACACGAAGCACAGACAACGAAGCTTCAACAACCGGATATGGACTTCTCGACTACTGGCTTTTAAAGCTAAATGAAAACGGCGACATTATTTATGCCCAAAAGTATGGTGGAAGCGCAAACGATTTTGCAACTCAAATGGTCTTATCCGAAGATGAGAAAAAAATATTCCTGATTGGAGGAACAGAGTCAAATGATGGTAATGTTACAAACTACATGGGATCTCGTGATGTTTGGTTAGTTCGTTTGGATTATCCCGAAGAAGAGCTTCCTAATTATGGAATGCGCGATGATGCTGGCGTTAATTTACCTGAAATTACATACTGGTTTACAGATCAAGCTTCTGACATTATTGAAAAAGCTTACGAGTTTGACTTAAATGATTTTGGAACAATTGACATGTTATATTTAAAAGGATCATCAGTAAAAACATGGAAATCGGGTGATAGCGACGTTACCGGAGCACAGTTTAATTATAAAGTATGGAAAGATGGTGATACCGAACCTGTGGACTATACAATAAGAAACATCGCTTGGAGTAGCGATGATGGTGATGGCAATCAAACATGGGCTGATTTTGGCGAAGAAATTCCAATTATTACAGGTCTCACTCCTGGCGATTATTTTATCAAAATATTTTATACAATTACAGGTACCGGTATTGGTGGGATACTATCAAATGGTCCTTTTGTTGCAAACTTTAACATTTTCGATCCATCTTCAGACATCATTAGTAACAGTATTAAGGATGATTTGAAAATTTATCCAAATCCGGCAAGTGATTATCTCTATGTGGAAACTAACACAAAAGAGAGCATTAAGATTTATGATATGTTTGGTAGAATCGTTGAGCAAGTTGATTTAAACAATGGTAATAATTCTGTTGATATTTCAGCTTTGTCTTCCGGAGTTTATACTATCAAGAGCAATAATAATCAAATCATAAGATTTATAAAAAAATAAAATTTGATAATGGTTTAGTTAATAATGTTTGAACAAAATACTTCTCCGACAGAGTTAGAGAAGTATTTTTTAATTAGCCAATAGTTTATTTTAGATGGTCTCACATAAAAAATAGAAAATGAAAAATTGTTTTATTCTAATATTCTTGCTACTTAGTTCCTATGCATATTTAAGTGCATGTACAAATGTTATTGTTACAAAATCGGCATCGGCAGATGGTTCCCAATATCTCGCATATACTAACGATGCAGAATACATTTACCACCTCAGGGTACACATTGCAGAAAATCATGGCATAAAAGATTCGGTAAAATTCACTAATCGAAGTGGATTAGTTGGTTACATCCCTCAGGTTTCACGAACTAATCACACCATTGGCTTTCACATAAACGAGCATCAGCTTGCAATAGGCGAAACTACATTTACAGGCCGTTTAGAACTGATGAATCAAGATGTTTTTCTTGAATATTGGCAATTAATGCATTTAGCTTTACAAAGAGCAAGCACAGCTCGTGAAGCAATAAAGGTAATTACTGATTTAGTTGAGCAATATGGCTATGCCAGCGAAGGAGAGAGTTTTTCTATTATTGATAAGGAGGAGGCTTGGATACTCGAAATGGTAGGAACCGGCAAAGGTGGTAATGGTGCGATTTGGGTTGCAGTTCGTATTCCTGATGGAATGGTTTCGTGTCATGCAAACAAAGCAAGAATTGGAACATTCCCTTTGGATGATCCCGAAAACTGCCTATACTCCAAAAATGTTATATCCTTTGCAATCGAAAAAGGATACTATAATCCGAAAACAGATGGAGAATTTCGGTTTAATGAGGCTTATTGTCCGTCAACCCCAGCAAATTTGCGATATTGTTCATCGAGAGTTTGGTCAATTCTAAGCAGATTTGCCCCGTCGGCAGACTTGTCGATTGAGTATTGCCGTGGAGTAAAAGACGCTGAAGCATATCCTTTATGGATAAAACCCGACAAACCTGTTACTACAGAAGATATGTTTTCGATCGTAAGAGATCACTACGAGGGAACAGAAATAGATATGACTAAGGGTTTTGATGCAGGTCCCTTTGGAAATCCAAACAGAAATCGTCCTTTGTATTGGAGTATCGATTCAGTGGATTGCAGTTGGGAAAGACCAATTTCAACATTTAATTCTGCGTTTTCATTTATCGCCCAAACACGTAGTCATTTGCCAAATGAAATTGGTGGACTAATATGGTACGGAGTTGACGATACTTTTGTAACTTGCTATGTGCCAATCTATTGCTGTTCAAATACTGTACATAGCGCTTTTGCTAGCGGTGATATAGCAATGTATTCTGAAGAGTCTGCTTGGTGGCTGTTTAATGTAACTGCAAACTATTGTAACTTACGTTGGGATATGATGATAAAAGATTTACAAAAAGTTCAATCTGAGTTGGAAAATAAATTTTTGGCTGATCAAAAAAACATCGAGAATCAAGCAATGAACTTACTAAAACAAAACAAGTTGGAAGCAATTGACTTTCTTACAAACTATTCTCTCGAAAACACGAAAAATGTAATGCTCAAATGGAAAGAACTAATGCATTATCTTTTTACAAAATACAATGATGGATATGTTAAAAACCTAAAAGGAGAACCAGATCAAATACAATATAGTGATGATTATTTAAGGGAAGTGTTTCAGCAACGTAAATCTGTTGCCCTGCCAATCTGGTCGGACGAAATAAACAAAGACCCCGACACATTTTGATAAAACTTAATTTTATTAGGATCTACCATTATTGGAGCTAAAAGGTTTATAATCCTTTAATAATTTTGTATGTATATATTTTGTCGTCTTGTTTTAACCTAAGCATATACATACCCGCATCTAACACTCCGAAAACATCTGACAAATCAATATTTTCTCCATTGGCTGTTATTGATGCTAAACAACTACCACTAAGGTCAATAATTGAAATGTCGAACTCTTTCTCATTCCCATGATAAGTTAAAAACAGTTCATCTGACGAAGGATTTGGAAATATCTCAATATTATTATAAAGCATAAAACTCTGAATATCAGATGTTTGACTTAAAGAAATATCGTCTATATAAATCGCATTCCCACCGCCCGATTCACTTTCAATAATAAGTCTCAAATTATCAGAAGACAAATACGATGCATTAATAGTAAAGCTAAAATCCTTCCAGTCTTCGGTAGAAGGGATGTAATTAGCGGTTTCTTCAACGTAAACGGAGGTTAAAGCTGTTGAAGAAACTACATTAATAAGGTTTTTAGTGGCGCCACAATCACGTGAAATATAAAACTTAATCCTATCGTAAGTACTTGTTGAAGTTCTTCCATAAGCAGCTTTAAAGCTAACTTGAACTGCCAACTCAGAGTCTTCAATAAAAACATTTGGCAGATAAATCAAATTTTTAACTCCATCATCATTGTATCTATTTCTTATTCTTAAAGAGAAATTTCCCGAAACAGCAGCATCATTTGTTTGTTCCCATACACCAATCCCATTATTTATAGTATAAAAATCATTGTAGTTTACTCCATCCACGATTGGATAGTTTTCGTTTTCAAATGATTCATTGTAGGGTAATGCATATCCACCTGATGGATTATAAACCCGCACATACTCTTCTTTTGTTAAACTACCAACACCTGTTTGATTCTCGGCACTAACTGATACTGAATATAATCCTTGAGTATTGTATGTAATAATTGGATTTTCTTCGTCTGTTTCACTTGGTGTTCCACCTTCAAACTCCCACAAATAACTATCTATTTGGTCTGTTCCATTACATAAATTGATGTATTCTGCGACAAAACCTTCGCATCCCACATTTAGATTTGTATGAAAATCAGCAATAGGTAAACAAAGATTTGGCTCATAACCATCGTTAGTTCCAGTAGCAATTAAGTTTTGTTCCGTCCATAAATTATTTCTCTCAGCAATATCAGAATTAAGGGCAGCTCTCATCCAATCAGCCTGACCTTGAGTAAACATCTTTGAGCAATAAGTATATTCCATATAATTTTGCGCATTATCATTTGAGCCACAAGAATTCGCAGACAAATTACATGTCGCGTTTCCTACTGTATTAGGGGTATCTTCAATTTCATCATCTAAATCACAATTGGCAGCAGCCCCAACCTGAGCAAACGAAGTTCTAGCCCAAGTGTGAGCAAGATCTAGAGAGTGAGCAATCTCATGCGTCAAGATTCTCGACTTTTGTTCATTACTCGTGCCAATACTCCCCAAATAAGAATGTGTCATAATTAATCCATCACGTGCCATAAGCCCAATCGAATTCACTGTTGAAGGATAATAAGCATATCCTGCAATTCCTCCGGGTATAGTGTGACAAACCCAAACATTTAAATACTTGTTTCGAGGCCATTGGGGAACTTCTTCTGTTATTCCACCTGTTGCTCCTCCATCATAAGTTACCGGATTAGCATGTCTAGTAATCCCGATGGTACAATTGCCATCAGGATCAATCTTAGCTAATCGAAATTCAATTTTCACATCAGCAGCAATTGACTTAAACTCTTCAACAATATCAACAGTATCTGCATTAAGCTTTCTAAAATCTCGATTTAAAATCTCAACAGCATCATATACTTGCTCGTTAGAGATATTTTCACTACCATAATCATGGACAATATGAAAAACAAGTGGAATTACATAAACTTCTCCATCTTTCTCAGCATTTTTAATAAAATCCTTTACAAAGTTCTTTAGTTCATAATGAGCCTCTCTTACCTCAGGATAATTTTGAAAGTAAAAGTCATTTATTTCATCTGTTCCACAACTCCAATCACTTTCCTGAGAAGTCACAAATTTTGATGTAAAAGCTAATAAAATTACAAAAATTACAAAAATTATGTTTTTCATAAATAATCTTTTTTTTATTAAAGTACAGGTCAAAAGCATTTGTAAAGATAAGTAAAACAAATAAATCAACAAGTTTCGATCTTCATCTTTTATTTTATAACTATCTAATAATTGTTACTATACCATTATACGTTTTACCATCAAATTTTGGATCTATAACGTAAATATACGACCCTGTTGGCAAATCATTATCATTAAATCTTCCATCCCATGAAACTGTTGGATCAGATGTTTCAAAAACCAATTGTCCCCATCTGTTATAAACCTGCGTAACAGCATCTTTAAACAAATCCAGATTTTCAATCACCCACAAATCATTTATTCCATCAGAATTAGGAGTAAAAGCATTTGGAATTCTAATACAATCTTCCTGATTATCAGTCAACAAAATCTGATCGATTCGATACACACATGCATTATTATCCTCGATTAGGATATTATACGAGCCTTGCGATAAATCAGGAATAAACATGTTTTCATAAATAACGCTATCAACAATGCAAATATACGGAAACTCTCCTCCTACAATCATAAACTCGATTGATCCATCATTATTACCAATACAAGAAGGATTAGATATTATCGGCGTAACATTTATAGGTTCAGGCTGAGATATTATAATCGATGTATCTAAAGTACAATTGTTATTATCACGGAGTGTTGTAAAGTACTCCCCGGGAATTAAATTCTCCAATGTGCTTTCATTTGAGTTATAATTATTTGATATTGTCTCAAAAGAATATGGAGAAACTCCTCCAATTGCATTAAGTATAGCACCTCCATCATTATACCCAAAACAACTAATTTGATTTACCTGTGTCGAAAAATGTAAAGGTGATGGCTGCACAATATCAACATTAAGATGGTTAACACAACTATTACTATCGGTCACAGTAAGAAGATATACTCCTACAGGCAAGTCATAAAGGTTTGGTGTGGCAGCACCATTATAATTCCAATTATACGTATATGGGGGAGCACCTCCGATTACACTTGTACTTATGTTCGCATCTGATTCTCCATTACAACTTACGTTATTCATAGAAATAATATTTGCAATTAACTCATCAGGCTCTGTCAATTCAATACTTTCAATCGACTCGCAACCATACTCGTTTGTCGCAATCACAAGATACGAACCTGCACTTAAACCCGAAATACTGTTTCCGAAACCAACACCTGGCCATGTATATACTGTTGATTCTAATCCTGAATTTGCCACACTAATAGAACCATCAGTATAACCAAAACAAGATGGATTGTTTAACTCTGTGACAATTATTTGTGGGTGTGGATTTACTGTTATTGCAATATCAATATTGCTTGTACAAGCTCCGGAACTTACTGCATATTGAAGGTTGTGTGTCCCAATTCCAGCATTTTCAGGAGTAAAAATGCCTAAACCGCTTACTCCTGCTCCTGTCCATGTACCGCCACCAAATGTCACTTCCAGATTGGCAGCTTCATCAAACAAGCAATAAGCATCGTTCGAAACAAACTCTATATCAGGGGTGGAATCTATCCAAATCAACAATTCGGAGCTGGCTGTACAACCTCCAACTGTAACTTCGTAAGTGATTGTATTATTACCAATTGTAGCAGTACTTGGATCAAATGTTCCGTTCGTTGCATTTGTAATTCCTGTTCCA
>JAFGVU010000182.1 GCA_016937855.1 Bacteroidales bacterium
ACACGAGATCAAAGTTACAGCGAAAAACGACTGCGGTAATGACGAAGAATCAACTGGTGTTGAAGTTGCTGTTCCTTGTTTCCCACCCAAACTAACAATGTCAGTTTCTGAGATTGCCAACTCTGATTTTAGTCATCAAATTGTAGGAAAAGCGACAAATATCAAAAGCAAGAGTCAGATTTCCTTAAAAATTGACGGTGTAAGCAATAGTAACTTTGCATTTACTAAATCAACAGGTCGAATCTCGGCAAACATAAAATTAGATCCTGGAACACATGTAATAATATTAACTATTAAAAATGACTGTGGAGAAGATTCTATGACTGAAAGTGTAATTGTTGAAGAGCCATGTATTGCTCCTACTGTCAATGTCAATATTTCAGAAATAAATGAACCAAACTACACGCATCAACTAATTGGTAATACCACTAATTTGGACAATAGAAATCAAATTAAAATCAGAGTAGATGGCAATATTGACAATTCATTCGAATTTGATGAAAACACAGGCAAAATAACTGCAAAATTCAAGTTAGCACCAGACAATCACTCAATAATAGTTGACGTAACCAACGATTGTGGTACTGATAGAGATGGAAACGAAGTTACTGTTGCTGCTCCATGTGTTGCCCCTAAAATTGACATAAAAGTTGTTGAAACAACCGATGCAAACTATACGCACAAACTAACTGGTGCAGTTACAAATATTTCTGCAAAAAGTGGAATTACATTAAAAATTGATGGCAACATAATCAGCAATTTCACTTTTGATGCAAACAGTGGTCAAATTAGTGCAATGCTAAACCTATCTCCTGGCACACATTCGGTTATAGCAACTGCTGTTAACGAATGCGGTACTGATACAGACGGAACTGAAGTTGTAGTTATTGAGGAAGCTTGTGGCCCAAGAATTAATCCTGGAAATGCTGATTGGGAGTTTTGCTTAATCACACCAAGTGGTACTTTTAATAGAAGCTCATTATCTAATTCCGATTTCTCATACTCAGGTCCTGCAAGTAGCATTTTCTTCAAAGCAACAGCAGGTGGTGGAGACGCAATTGTAAATGGAAATCCTTATACAATTTCTTCGGGCAAGTACTATTTATTCAAAGGTAGCTTACAAGTAAATGTGAGCACCAGCAACCCGGGGTCAATGGGATTATGGTCGGTTTGCATCGAAGCCAATCGCGAGCCGACCTCAGGCGTTGGCAATAATAGACCAAACAGTCCATGCGAGGAGGAAGAAGACGAAGAAATTAACAAAGAAGATAAAAATATCACTCCAATTGATGGTGGTAATGAAATACGAGTAAATGACCGTAACAACAAACCATCAGTTACTCCTCCAAGCGGAAGAGAAAATTCGGATGATAATAATAACCAAATCAATGTTAGTGGAAGCAGAAATAATAGAACCGCTACACCAACAAATACTACAATCCAACCTAGCAATAGACAGGAATAAGAATCGAAAATAAAGAAAGGTTTTATAAAAAATGGCAGCGAAAAAGTCGCTGCCATTTTTATTTTAGTAAGACTGTAATTCTTTAAGTGTCAGTTTTAAAATTATTCTACAACCACAAGTTTTTGTGTTTTTGTTTGATTATTAGCATTTACACTAATTGAATAAACTCCTGCCTGAAGTTCGCCTTCGATAATTTCATTTAGTTTAAAATTATGCAACCCTGCTATGAGGCTATATTCTTTTACGGCAATCACTTCGCCTAAAATATTAGTTACTGTGATAATTGTTTCAGAATTATTTGTAATTGTAAATTCTAAGCTTGAGTTTGTATTACCAGGGTTTGGCATAATGGTATAATTGGATAAAAACTTGTTTTGCTCAACATCACTTAAACTTGATGTATAACTTAACTCCCAACCATCAGCACTTGTATTTGCATCAGCAAAAAACTGTACAACCAAAATATCAGTATTAACAGATATAGGACCATCAGGAGGGTTATTTGCAGTAAAAGCAGCAACCTCGTTTGATCCATTTAAATTAGTTTTAAATAGTTTTACGTAATCAATATTTCCTGCTAGGTCAAACTCATCAAAAGTTACTGTAATCCAGTTCACGTTTTCGGGTTGTATATACCAAGAACAAACTGTTGAATTCGCGTAATCGCAAGTTCCGGAACCATCACTAAAACTACCGGAACCTTCGGTAAAATTGATATTTGTCTTACAATTTTTAACAGAATAGTCGAGATTCCAACCTTCGCCATTTGAAGTTGCATCAGTATTAAATCTGATTGTTATTGCCCCCATACTTCCTGTATAATTATCGTTTCCTGGTAAGTTGTCTGCGTCAAATGTAGCTAAAACTGTAGATGAAGTTTCATCGCCATCGAATAATATAAGTTCGTCGCCTTCACCAACTATAAAATCGTTAAATGAAACAGAAACAATCTCTCCGCAAGCAGGATCAATAACATAAACACATGATTGGTTTGCTTGATAATCCTGATTAGAGCTTCCATCATCAAAAGAACCTTCGTTACCTGTAATAACTCTGGTGTCGTCACAAAACAAAGGATAAGTATCACGAGGATAAATATTAATAACCATTTCCTGACCTTGGTTAAAATTGTTTTCAGGACCTCCAACTGTTGCTGAAGAAGTTAGATTGTCCAGAGTGTAGTAACCGTTACCGGCTCCACCCCAGCCCCAATTCATGTGAAACGAATCGTCCTGATAGCCATCACAATTCCATGCATGACCTGTTGTTGAAGATTGCCCGGCATAAACAACCGGTTTATTTGAATCAATTTGAGCCTTAATCATATTTTTCCATGCAGTTTCATCAGAACCTTTCTGAACATATTGAGCTGCTGTTGAGTATTTAAAATAATTTTCCAAAGCAGTAACAATCTGATCTGTTTGACTTCCCGATCCTTGAGGTCCCCAATACATAGAAACTCCAACACCTGCATGAAAATTAATTTTACCTAACTCCGGATTAACATAAGAAGATGCTTCGTTAGGTATCGAATACCAGTCATAAGTTTGGTTTGCAAAATTTATTGTAATATTTCCATAACCGCCATTTAACCAACTGATATGATTCTTAGTTCCTTCGCCACTAGCTGGCCAGTTATAGTATTTCATAACTTGCAGCATTGCTGTAGCAACACAACCAACCGGCACGTGTCCGTTTATTCCTTCTGAATCGGCCGGACACTGAGCATTATAAGGCCAAGTTTGATTCCAATTAATGTTTTTTAACAAATTTGGAGATGTTGTTTTTTGCTTAAGACCGCTTTTGTAGTCATAGCTTAACAACTCAGACCACTCACTTGATCCTTTTAAGGATGCTTGCATATTTGTTTCGGCAGCAAACTTAATACAGTCCTTGTAGTAGTTTAACATTTCCTTTTGTGCAGGCGACATATTGTTACTATTAAAACCTCCTTCAAAGGAATAAGCCAAAATTGGTTGAATACTATTATCCGAAGATACGATAACCCAACCTTGATCTCCATTTATATTAAAAACATAATAATTAATGTCCTGAAGTTGAGTAGGATCATAAATACAATTTAATTGAATATTCTCCCAATCTACGTTTTTAATACTGTTAATACTTTGATAAAAATGATTTTTTGCTACTTTTTCGGCATCTTTTATAGGAACAAAATCGGCAAAAACACTAATCGAAAAAAGCAAAATTAATGGAAACAATAATAATTTTTTCATAACTCAAATAATATAGTTTTTACAAATAAACAAAATTTAATAATAATATTTAATCATTGGACTACCAAATTATACTTTTGGCTGCATGGACTCTAACAAATCTGTATTAAAATGCAATCCTACCGACTCTCTTCTTTCCATAGCCATTCTAATTACAAGGTACCCAACGTTAATAATATTTCTAAGTTCACAGATACTTACAGTAACTTTTGAAACTTTAAAAAGGTCTTCGGTTTCTTTATAGATAATATGCAACCGATCAAGAGCTCTTTGCAAACGAAGGTCTGAACGTACTATTCCAACATAATTACTCATAATTTGCTGTACTTCTCGAAGAGAGTGAGAAATTAAAATAAGTTCTTCATTTTTAATCGTTCCCTCATCATTCCAATCCGGAATAATATTTTTTATTTGCTCATCTAATTCTGTTTTTTCGCAAGCCTTGGTTGCTGCACGATGTGCAAACACAACTGCTTCGAGCAGAGAATTAGAAGCCAATCTATTTGCTCCATGTAAGCCGGTTGAAGCGGCCTCGCCTGCTGCGAAAAGATTTTTAATAGATGTCTCCCCAAACTCATTTGTTTTTATCCCACCACACAAATAGTGTGCAGCCGGAGTAACCGGTATAAGGTCTTTTTTTAAATCATAACCAATCTCCAGACATTTGGCATAAATAGTTGGAAAATGTCCCATCAATATATCTTTTTCAATATGTCTGGCATCTAAAAACACATAATTTTCTCCCGAGATCTTCATTTCGCTATCAATTGCTCGCGCAACAACATCACGAGGAGCCAGAGAGCCTCGCTCATCATACTTTAAGCAAAAATCTTCGTTTTTATGATTTTTTAAAATGGCACCTGCTCCCCGTAAAGCTTCTGTTATTAAAAACGAAGGTTTTACTTCGGGATTATATAAAGATGTTGGATGAAATTGTACAAATTCCATATTTTCGACAATTCCTTTGGCCCTATATACCATTGCAATACCGTCACCAGATATGTTTGGAGGATTAGTTGTGTGCAAATAAACATTTCCGCAACCACCTGTTGCAATCATGGTTTGAGATGCAAATACTGTAAATATTTGATTTTTCTCTATATCGAAAACATAAGCACCATAACACTCTATGTCCTTTCGCGCACGTGTTACCTTTTCCCCAAGATGATGTTGTGTTATTATTTCGATGGCAAAATGATTTTCATAAACACTTATATTTTCATTAGCTCTCACCTCATCAATCAAAGCTCTTTGAATTTCTTCTCCGGTTTTATCTTTATAATGCAACACTCTGTTCTCACTATGCCCACCTTCTTTATTAAGATCAAATTTACCGTACTGATTTTTGTCAAAATTTGTCCCAATATTAACTAAATCATAAATTCTGTCAGGTCCTTCTTGAACGACAATTTCGACAATTTTTGGATCGTTTAGGCCACAACCTGCAACAATGGTATCATTAATATGTTTTTCATAGGAGTCGGGGTTATACAAAACCGAAGCAATACCTCCCTGAGCCTTTGCAGTTGTTGTTTGCTCAATATTATTCTTAGAAATAATAGCAACTTTACCGTACTTACTTACCTCTCTTGCATAAAACAAGCCTGCAATGCCAGTTCCGATAACTAAAAAATCAAACTCAACTTTCATACAAAATTTTTTACAAATATAGAAAGATAATTTTTAGTGATCAGACTTAGCATAGAAAAATCAGACTTTATACTGTTAGAACAATTTTTTCACAATTACAAAACATTTTCAAAAACTCTACGTAATAACACAAAAATACTAAACAATGAAAGATAAACTAGTAACTTTGGTTACATACAGGTATGAGTATCGTGCAGAGATATTGCAGGATAAACTTGAAGAAGCAGGCATAGAGAGTTCTATTTCCAACGAGAGTATTTTGGGACAAATTGACGGTGTTAGAGTAATGGTAATGGATAAAGACTACAACGACGCACTAAAGATTTATAGAGAAATTAGACGTCTTTATGACTCTCACTCAAAAGAAGTTATTGAAGATCCTGACGAATAAAACCCCAAAAATATTTTTATTGGTATTAAATTAACTCTTTTAGTTCTTTTAACACTAATTGTTTACCTGCATCTCTATTTTTTCGGGCTGTTGATGTATAATAGTTGTGATTAGTTATAAACTTATATTGCATTCTGTTCCATTGTTCGATAGTGTTAATTTTTCCTCTCTCAAACAGTTCTCTAAATAGGTTTTGTGAAATAGGAATAAAGTCAGGGCGGCCAAGATAATCAAGATCTGCATCACACATAATTTTTTCGAGCAAGTCTTTTGGTTTTGGTGGCATTTTTGTGGCCATAATTAGCCTTTTTACTGTTTCTATTTGCTCTTCAGTAAACTTGTACTTACTTAGTGTTTGGGCTGCCATTTTTGCTCCAATTTCTTCGTTATTGTCGTAACTAACCATAAACCCGGCATCGTGAAATAATGCAGCACATTTTAGCAACAGCATTTCTTCTTCGTCAACGCCTTCTTCTCTTGCAATATCTTCAACATTATAAAGTACGTTTATGGTATGTTTTACATTGTGATAATATAAATTAGATGGGAGATTTTTCTGTAACTGATCCATTATATCTTCCTGCATCATTTTAAATTTGATAAACTGCAGTTTTATTTCAAAGTCTCTATTAGGAGTTTCTCGATCTGCATTTTCGGAAAGTGCTTTTCTAATTTCATGGACAAAATACATTTCCATCTCACCCTTATATTTTACTTCGATACGACCACGATATTGGCATACAAAAAAGTCCTTAACATGTTTATATGTTTCTTCGGAAATATTAACTTTATTGATAAGCCCATGACTCTCCATACGCGAAGCAATGTTAACGGTATCGCCCCAAATATCGTATTCAATTTTTTTCGACCCCACCACTCCTGCCACAACAGGTCCGCTATGTACTCCAATTCTAATTTCAAGTTTCAAATCAGAGCTTTCGTTTATTTCACTAATTGTTCTTTGCATTTGAAGAGCAGCCAACACAACCTCGATTGGGTTAGTAATATCACGATTAGGCATTCCTCCGGCACACATATAAGCATCGCCAATTGTCTTTATTTTTTCAATATTGTAGTCGGCAATAATTTTATCAAAACTTGTAAAGATATTATTAAGATGTTTGATTAGTTCTTCGGGTTTTGTATGTTCAGCAATTTCAGTAAATCCCTGTATATCAGCAAATAAAACAGTTACCATTTCGTATTTCTGTGATTTTGCTTTACCTGTTTCCCTGATTTCGTCAGCAGCATTTTGAGGCAATAGTTTTTTTACAAGTTGTTCGGTTTGTTCTTTTTGATATGCTAATTCGTTCGTACGATCTTCTACTAATTTTTCCAAACTATATCTTTCCTTTGCGTGTCTTAATTCGTTTAGTTTTAATACTAAATAAATTATGGCTGCAAATACAATTAAATAAATAATAAAAGCATAAATTGTGCGATAAAATGGTGGAGAAACTTTAAACTTTAATTGTACCTCATCGCTAAAATTTCCGTATGCATCTTTGGCTCTAACTTTAAAAACGTATTCATTCTCAACCAGAGAAGTATATTCCTTAAATGATTCGTTTGTCCAAGAAGACCAATCATCATCAAAACCTTCGAGCATAACCTGATATTGAACATCTCCAAAAGTATTATATGCTAGTGCGGAAAAATCGAAACGTATTGTTTTATCATTAAAGTCATAACTAATATCACGTTTAGAGATATCTTCGTTTGCCGACAAATAAATAATAGAGTCATTGCCAATAGTAATTGTTCGGACAAAACATGGAAAAGTATTTGTTAGTGTTGTTTCTGTTTTCTTACTATATCTAATTAATGCATCAGATGAACCAAACCAAACAACACTATCGTTTTCGGGATAAATACTCTCAATAACATATTCTGTCAATTGAAGAAATGGTTTTGTTAATTTTTTATATTTTTTATTAGAGCCTTGAAACAAAAGGACTCCTGTTTCGCGTTCATATTTCCCATCAACCACACAACTAAACCAAAGATTTTTTGAAACATCTTCGACAATAGGATATAGATGTCTATCCCCTTTACTAAAATCAATATTCAATAGCGTATCTATTACAAAAACATTTGATGAATAATTATAACGGCAAACCCCTTTGCTTGTAGAAAAGAGCGTACCCTGATACGAATTAAAAACATCTATCCAGTCGAATGATTCTGGCAATCCATTTTGTTCATCATAATGCGAAACATTGGCAATTGTGCTAACACCACTATAAAATCCTGTTTCAAATAGTCCGTCTTCATTTGTTCCCATCCAAATATTTCCAAAATAATCTTCATTTAGACTTCTTATGTTATAATTAAGATTTTTTAGATAACCGACTGTATCAATTTTTTGATTGTGAATTTGAGATATTAGTAGTCCGTTTTCCGACCCCAACAAATAATGATTTTTGAAGTAATTAAGCTTCAAAATTGAATTATATCCACCTTCAATCATCATTTTTGCATCCTTGTCTTTTATCAAATATAGGCCTTCGCTTGTTACTGCATAAAGATTATCTTCCAACACAACTAACTGCCAACACATTGCCCTTATTCCTTCTAGTTTTTCGAATCTCAGGCGAAAATCAAAAATATTTCTTTCGAGGTCGTAAATATTACCCTTATTATACTTGTAAACACCACTAGCTGTACCAATATACAACTCATCCCTAAATCTTTTTACTGATAAAACTGCACCATTAAATCCGAAAGAAGACTCAAAAAAACTTAAATCGGAATTTGCTTCAATTAAACTAATACCATTAAATGTTGTTACCCAAACATGATTTATGTTATCGACATAAATATCTGTAATTTGATTATCCCTCAACCCGTTATCGCGACTAATCGAATATATATAAGTTCCATCAATATCAACACAAACAAGCCCTCCGTGGTCTGTTCCAATAATTAAATAATCATCGTTTAGTAATCTGCCAACACTATATGAATTTGCTGCAATAAATTCGTCCGCCTGAGTATTTAGCTTTATTAATTTGGAATTTCTGTAAATCAAAAAACCTTTATCATTTAAAGGTTTAATAATAAAATCTTTATCGTTAAGTACAATAATATCTTGTATCTCGATTCCTTTAAACAACTCAAAGTCATCATGTTTCTGAAACATCTCTCCGTCCCAAAAATATATACCTCTTTCGGGCATATAAATCAAAGCTCTATTATTTTGCTTAAAAATATTTATCCCTTCGGCATTGGATTGTTCCAAAATAAGTGTGTCATTTTTATAAACCAATAGCTGGTGTGAAGTAACAAATAGTACTTCATTGTCAAAAGCAACTACCTTCTGTACTTGTCCTGGTTTCAATTCAGAATAATACTCTATATTCTCTATGGTCGGTAATCCATTTTTATGCTCTATCTTTCCTAAATGATTATAACCTCCAAAATATATTTCGTTTTTTGAATTAATATCCATAACAGGACGTCCGGTAACTTTAACTAATCTCCAAGTAGTGTTATCGAACTCCATAATACCATTTGAATTGCCAAAATACATTATATGTTGATGATTTTGTAGCACGCTAAAATTTTGACTCTCCTGTCCATAATCTTTAGGAGAATAATTTCTAAATGCAGGAACACCATGCTCTGTTGACTGAGCAAAAAACATCAGAGTTGTAGTTAGACAAAGAAATAATATGAGAACAGTTTTCATTTTCTGAAAGTCAATTTTAAACAAACTTAAGCTTAATTTGTAATTTATCCAAAACTATCTAATTAAATATTACTATTTTTGATGAAAAAGATTTAAGATTATGTCAAAAGGTAAAGAAAACAAACCACATATTGGAATTTACGGGAAAAGAAATGTTGGTAAGAGTTCGCTTATAAATTTTTTAGCCGGACAAGAAATCTCGATTGTAGCCGACTATAAAGGCACAACCACCGATCCTGTTAAACGCTCATTTGAAATAACCGGTTTTGGTCCTGTCATACTAATAGATACTGCGGGAGTTGACGATACCGGTGAAGTCGGAAAACTTAGAATTGATAAAACTCTGGCAACAATCGATAAAATTGATTTAGGAATAATTATGATAAACAATTATTCTTTAGATGAATATGAAGAAAACCTTATCGCAAAACTTAAATCTTTTGAGACTCCATATTTTATCATTAATGGCAAATCTGATCTTTTCCCAACTGATGAAACTAAAAAGAGCAAAATAATGCTAAAATATGGAGTACAAGTTATTGATTTTTCATCTGTTAATGACAATTCTTCTGATGCAATTTTAAAAACAATAAAAAATACTATTCCAGAAAGCAGTTGGAAAATAAATTCTTTAGTTGGCGACATTGTTAGTTATGGTGATATAGTTTTACTAATCACTCCCATTGACATCGAAGCGCCTCAAGGTAGATTAATTCTTCCACAAGTACAAGTAATTCGCGACATTCTTGATAACGATTGTGTCGCAATTGTTTTAAAGGAAAAAGAAGTTGATGCATTTCTTAGAAAGACCAACATTAAACCCAAATTAGCAATTACAGATTCACAAATTTTTTTACAAGCATCTGCATCAATTACGCCCGAAATTCCACTTACCGGATTTTCGGTACTATTAGCCAGATACAAAGGCGATTTCGACAATTATCTTAAAGGAACACCTCAACTATCAAAGCTTTTAGATGGAGATAAAGTTCTAATACTAGAATCATGTAGCCATCATGTTTCATGCGATGATATTGGCAGAGTAAAAATTCCTCGATGGCTTAGCGATTTTACAGGTAAAAAACTCAATTTTACAGTAGTCTCAGGATTAGACAATATCCCGGGTAAAATAACAGATTATGCGATAGTTATCCAATGTGGAGGCTGTGTTCTAACTCGTAAACAGATTATTTCTCGATTAAAACCGGCTATCGATGCAGGCGTTCCGGTTACAAACTACGGAATGGCAATTGCCTATATACAAGGCATTTACGACAGAGCGATTAAACCATTTGTTGACATAAGCACTGGCGATAGCGAATATTTATAAAATGACAAAAATTGGCTTATTATCTGACACACATGGACATCTGGACAAAGATATTTTAAACTTTTTTACAGATGTTGACCAAATATGGCACGCAGGAGATATTGGTAACGAAGAAACCCTCGACATTCTAGAATCTTTTAAACCTACAAAAGCAGTTTTTGGTAATATTGATGATCACAAAATCAGAATACGCACATCAGAACATCTTAGGTTTGAGATTGAAAACAAAAAAATATGGATTACTCATATTGGTGGCTATCCCGGCAAATATTGGCCACATATAAAGCAAGAACTTTTTTCCAATCCACCTGATATTTTTATTTGTGGACACTCACATATATTAAAAGTTATGAATGACCCAAAGCTCAACTTGCTGCATATTAATCCAGGTGCGGCCGGAAACAAAGGTTGGCATAAACTTGTTACTGCTGTAAGATTTGAAATTAGTATTGGGGGATTAAAAAAATTTGATATATTTGAAAGAAAAAGGTGAAACAAAAATATAGGTAAATTTTCGAGAAACTCGAAAATTTGGATTAATAGAGGTTAATAGAAAGTAAATATTAAGAAAAATAAGCGCACACGCCTCCCTTGGGTCATTTCTCCGATGTTTATCGGAGGTCGAAATGAGGGTCTCAGGGGCGCGTTTGCAAAACATAGTGGTAATGATAAAAGACTAAACCTGTTGAAAAAATAATATTATGATTGAAAACTATCTTAACAAAGTTCTCAATGTTCGTCATCTTGTAGAAAAGTATGATGTTCCGGCATTCGCTTGTAATCATTTTTTTTACCAACAAAAAAATGTGAGTCCTTGCTTAGCCGTAATTTTAACCAGCGACGATCCAGGTAGTGTTTCATACACAAAAGGTATAAAAAGATTTTGTGCCGCAAATAGTGTCGATTGTAAAGACTTTACAGTCAGTTCGGCGAGTCAACTCGAGCAAATAATTACACAATTAAACAATGATGATTCTGTACATGGAATAATGATTATGTATCCAACCGGATATGGAGTTAAAGACACAGTTTTTATGAACATGGTTAATCCGCTTAAAGATGTTGAGGGATTACACAATTCTTATTTGGGTTATTTAGTCCAATACGAAAAGTTTCGAGATGCAGAGCAACTGAGAAAACTGGTAATCCCTCCTACAGCAAAGGGAATTCTTAGTATTCTAAAAAGATATTTCATTGATTTTGAAGAGTTTTTTGAGAAACATGGATTTTATCCTGAAAATGCTAGCTGTAATACGTTTGATTTAGAGGGCAAGAGAATAACTGTTATAAACGACTCTCTCGCAGTTGGACGCTCACTTGCATTAATGCTTTTAAACGAAAATGCTTATGTGCAAATTTGTCATCAATATACTCCATTTGAAAAAACCTTAGAGAGTGTAAAGCTTTCGGATATTGTAATATCAGCGGTTCCCTCAGGTAAATTTATTATACCTACCGATTATGTGCCACAAAATTCAATTGTAATTGACATCTCTTTTGAAGGTAATTTTGACTATCCTTCAGTTTTTGAAAAATGCTATAAAATAGCTCCTCGTTGGGATTTAGTAGAAAAAGGAAATCGCATAAACGACATGACACTTAATAGACTACTGTCTAATTTACACTACTTAATAAATTGTTGCCTACCTGAAGAAACACTTAAAAAAATGAAAGAGTTCTAAGCCAAATAGTTATATTTGCTTTATGGATCCGATTTGGTTAAGTATAGCATTTGCATTTGGGCTTGGAGTTAGAGCAATTGGTCTTCCACCTCTAGTTGGATACCTCCTTGCAGGATTTACCCTAAATTATTTTGGCGCAGAACAAGGCGAGTTTGTAAACATAGTTTCAGATTTAGGGATAACTCTTCTACTCTTTACTATAGGATTAAAACTTAAAATAAAAAATCTCATTAAGCCTGAGATATGGGCGGGAGCAAGTTTGCACATGGGTATAACGACCATATTATTTGCAGGAATAATTTTTGGATTAAGCTTTTCTGGATTAACTTTCTTTAGCAGTCTAACTTGGCAAACATCTCTTATAATTGCTTTTGCTCTAAGTTTTTCAAGTACTGTTTTTGCAGTAAAAATACTCGAAGATTTTGGTGAACTAAATTCATATCATGGCATTCTTGCTATTGGAGTTCTTATTATGCAAGACATTTATGCAGTAATTTTCCTCGTTTTTGCTGCCGGTAAAATTCCAAACATTTATGCCATTGGACTACCCATTGCCCTAATAATCTTAAAACCAATTTTAGTGTGGTTAATGAAAAAAATTGGTCATGGTGAGCTTTTAATTCTATTCGGATTTTTTGTTGCTTTAGTTTTAGGTGCAGAAATGTTTAAATTTGTTGGCTTAAAAGCAGATTTAGGTGCTCTGGTAATGGGAATACTCTTATCGAACACAAAACAAACAAACGAGTTATATAAAAAACTAATTAGTTTTAAAGATTTCTTCCTTATAGGGTTTTTTCTGTCTATCGGATTAACAGGAATGCCGATGCTAGAGCATCTATATATAGCTGCAATTTTAGCGGTTTTGATAAATATTAAAGTGATACTTTACTTTTTAGTATTTACTCGCTTCAAAATCAGAGCCCGAACAGCATTCTTTGCAACCTTGGGCTTGTCAAATTATAGTGAGTTTGGTCTTATTGTGGCGGCAATTGCTGTTACAACCGGTATGATTAGTGCAGAATGGCTAATAATATTAGCTTTAGCTCTTTCTATCTCATTTATCGTTTCATCACCCTTAAACACCAAAGGTCACAAGATTTTTGCTTTTTTTCGCAGACGACTTAAGTTCTTCGAGACAAGATTAAGACTAGAGTATGACAAAGTTTTTGACATTGGAGATGCAGAAATTCTTATCTTTGGTATGGGAAGAATTGGTACAGCAGTATATGATCAATTAAGCAAAAAATACGGGAAAACAGTACTTGGTATAGAGTTAGACGAAGACAAAGTTCAAAACCACATAAAAAATCAAAAAAATGTTCTCCACGATGATGCAACCGATATCGAATTCTGGGACTCAGTAAAACAGAATCACCTAAAAAAACAACAAGTAAAAATAGTAATTTTGTGCATGGGGAACTTTAATGCGAATCTAATTGCAATCGACCGCTTAAAAACTATAGGTTATACCGGACATATTGCTGCTACAGGAGTTCACGACGATCAAATAAGTATATTAAAAAGATTGGGTGTTAACTCTGTTTACAACGTATTTACCGAAGCCGGAATTGGTTTTGCCGATCATATTTGCATATCTATTCCTAAAAAGAACTAGGTGATAACTTGTTAAAAAAATCATTATTAAAACAAATGTATAAATTGTACTTTTGACAAAATTAATAATTAAGGTTAAAAGCAAAAAAACTATGCAAAAGAAAATCAAATCTGCCCTTATTTCGGTTTATCACAAAGATGGCCTAGATGTTATTGTTAAGTGCCTGCACGACTACAATGTTAAAATCTATTCGACAGGAGGAACATATTCGTTTATCGAATCCTTAGGCATACCCGCTACCCAAATTGAAGATATTACAGGTTATCCTTCTATTCTTGATGGACGTGTTAAAACATTACACCCAAAAGTATTTGGTGGGATATTGTCTATACGCGAAAATGAAAAACACATCGAAGAATCTATAAAGTACGATATCCCCGAAATTGATCTGGTAATTGTTGATTTATACCCATTTGAAAAAACCATTGAAACCGAAACAGACGAATCAATTATTATAGAGAAAATTGATATCGGAGGCATTTCTCTTATTCGAGCTGCTGCAAAAAACTTTAAAGATGTTTTAGTGGTCTCACATCGCGGACAATACCACGATTTACACAGCTTGTTGGAAGAAAATAAATGTCATACCGATATCGGAACTCGCAAAAAATTTGCTCTTCAATCATTTGGCGTAAGCTCTGCATACGACACTGCAATTTTTAATTGGTTCGATAACAACAATTTGTCAGAGTTTAAAGTTTCGCATTCAAATGCTCGAAGTTTGCGCTATGGAGAAAATCCACATCAAAAAGCCTTTTTCTTCGGTGATTTCGAAAAGATGTTTGACCAGTTGCATGGAAAAGAGATAAGTTATAATAATATATTAGATATTGATGCAGCAATAAATCTAATTAGCGAATTTGATGAAACAACAGTTGCAATTCTAAAACACAATAATGCATGCGGAATAGCTTCACGAAATACATTATCCGAAGCCTGGACTGCCGCACTTGCTGCTGATCCAGTTTCCGCTTTTGGGGGCATAATTATTTCAAACAGAATTGTCGATAATAAAACTGCCGAAGAAATAAACAAAATTTTCTTCGAAATAATAATTGCTCCCGACTATACCGAAGATGCTCTGGAAATATTAAAGCAAAAGAAAAACAGAATTATTCTTGTACAAAAACAGTTCGATTTACAAAAATCTACTTATCGTACAGTGCTTAACGGAACTCTAATTCAAGACAGAGACAGCAATATAGAAACTCCTTCGGATCTGGAAACAGTTACAAATCAAAAACCATCACCCGAACAAATAAAAGACTTACTCTTTGCTAATAAAATTGTAAAAAACACTAAATCAAACGCAATAGTATTAGTGAAAAATTCGCAACTTCTCGCAAGTGGAACAGGTCAAACATCAAGAGTTGATGCTCTTAAGCAAGCAATTGAAAAAGCTAAAAACTTTAAATTTGATTTAAATGGCGCTGTCATGGCCTCTGATGCATTTTTCCCGTTTGCCGATTCTATTGAAATTGCATATAAACAAGGAATTAATAGTGTTATTCAACCGGGAGGATCTATAAGAGATCAGGAAACTATCGACTATTGTAACGAAAATAATATTGCAATGGTGTTTACCGGAATCCGACATTTTAAACACTAATTTTGTTGCAAAAAATTAGCCCTAAGAGCATTGGGGACAATTAAAAAAATATGCACTTTTTTTACCTCGGATTAAAATATCTGTTGGTTTTTAGTATTCTTCATAATTATATCAAACATAATACTAATTTATGAATTTGCGTATATGCTTGATTATCAATACATTATCTATTAATAATGAAAATTAAATCTAAGTTGTGTAATTTTTAAAGAATGCTTATCTTTCGAGGTTATAAATTTGAACGATTATGGGATTATTTTCATTCTTACAGCAGGAAATTGCGATAGACCTTGGCACTGCCAATACAATTATAATTCACAACGATAAAATTGTTGTTGATGAGCCTTCTATTGTTGCCCTCGACGAGCGAACCGGAAAAGTCGTAGCAATTGGACACAAAGCACGTCAGATGCACGGAAAAACTCACGAAGGTATAAAAACTGTTCGACCACTTCGCGATGGAGTTATTGCTGATTTTAATTCGGCCGAGCTAATGATTCGGGGTATGATAAAAATGCTCAACAAAAACCGATCATGGTTTAATCCATCTTTAAAAATGGTTGTTTGTATTCCATCAGGAAGTACTGAGGTTGAGTTAAGAGCAGTAAGAGATTCCTCGGAACATGCCGGTGGCCGTGAGGTTTATATGATTTATGAACCTATGGCAGCTGCTATTGGTATCGGAATGGATGTCGAAGCACCACAAGGAAATATGGTAGTTGACATTGGTGGTGGAACAACAGAAATTGCGGTAATCTCCCTTGGAGGTATTGTTTGTAACCGCTCAATTCGTATTGCCGGAGATGACTTTACCGACGATATTCAAGAGTACATGCGACGTCAACATAATATAAAAATCGGAGAGCGTACAGCCGAAGAAATCAAAATACACGTTGGTGCTGCTATTCCGGAGCTGGAAAACCCTCCTGCTGATTTTATTGTTAGAGGCCCTCACCAAATGACTGCACTCCCGATAGAAATTCCTGTTTCATATCAAGAAATTGCTCACAGTCTCGACAAATCAATCTCAAAGATTGAATCGGCAATTATGGCAGTACTTGAACTGACGCCTCCAGAGTTATACTCAGATATATACACAAGAGGTATTTATCTTGCCGGAGGAGGTGCTTTATTACGTGGATTAGACAAAAGATTATCAGACAAAACTAATATTCCTGTGCATGTAGCTGACGACCCTTTGCATGCTGTGGCAAGAGGAACCGGAATTGCACTAAAAAATGTTGATAAATTTCAATTCCTGATACGCTAATGCAATAAATGAAGAACTTATTAAACTTTATTGTAAAATATTTATACACTATTGTTTTCATATTATTTGAGATAGTATGTTTTATTCTCATTTTTACAGCAAATAATTATCACAAGGTTAGCTTTCTTAACTCATCAAACCGAATAACAGCATCAATTACCGAACAGTGGAATAGTGTTACCGAATATTTGAGTTTAAAAGGTACAAACGATAGCATTATAGCCGAAAACGAACGTTTAAAAAATCAAATTGAAAAATACCGAAAAGACAACATCCCTGCCATTGAAGAAAGTGGTTTTAAATACATCTCGGCAAGAGTCATAAGCGCAAATGTTAATGGTGCAAAAAACTTTCTAACAATCAATAAAGGTGCAAAAAATGAGTTGCGGCAAGACATGGGTGTTATTGGCCCAAACGGGGTTGTTGGTATTATTTACAGCTGCTCTAATAAATATGCATCGGTAATGCCAATAATAAATCCCGCAACAAGAATAAGTGTAAAAATAAAAAAAAATGACTATTTCGGATCACTGTCTTGGGAAGGAGGAAATAACAACCTTGCCCTACTACAAGAAATTCCGGGCTATGTTAATATTGAAATTGGCGACGAAATTGTAACAAGTGGTCACTCATCGATATTTCCGGCAGGAATTCCGGTTGGTAGCATTAGTTCTTTCAAAAAAGACAAATCAACCAATTTTTACGAAATAATGGTCGATTTATATACCGACTTTAATAATATTAGCTACGTTTATGTAATAATAAACACTAATTATAATGAGCAAAATGAAATAAAAAATTCAATAACCGAACAAGAAGATGATTAAAAAAAATATAAGATACATATTGCTTTTTATCTTTTCGGTATTGGTACAAACCCTTATCTTCGACAGAATTTACATTTCCAGTTACGTTAGTTGTTACATGTATATGTTGTTTATACTATTGCTACCTGTGCATACAAATAAATATACAGTAATGACTCTGGGATTTATCTTAGGTATTAGTGTCGATATTTTTAATTCTACTCAAGGTTTACATGCGGCATCTGCTGTTCTTTTTGCATATATGCGCCCCTTTGTATTACATGCATTTGCTCCAAGAGATGATTACGAACCCAATAAAGAGTTATCAATAAAAAACTATGGTTTATTTTGGTTTATAAAATACGCGGGATCACTAATCCTTATTCATCACATCTTCTTGTTTTATCTGGATATTTTTAGCTTTTCACACTTTTTTTTCACATTATTAAGAATTGCTTTAAGCTCAGTAATTAGTTTGTTTTTTGTAACTTTGGGGCATTTCCTGTTTGTTAGGGAATAATTATGAAAAACGACGATAAACGCAAATATGCCATAATTGGAATTGTTGTAGTCCTATTTTTAATAATCTGGATTAAACTTTTTAATTTACAAATACTAGACATCTCGCTAAAAATATCATCCGATAATAACTCCCAACGCAGAGTTACGGTTTACCCATCAAGAGGCCTTATTTATGATAGGAATGGGGTTTTGTTAGTATCGAACGAAGCGGCTTACGACTTGATGCTTATTCCTAAAAACATGCGAGAATTCGACACTTTGGCTTTTTGTAATGATATAGGAATTACAAAGGAAAATTTTTACGAAAGATTAAAAACATGTCAAGAATATTCTAGTTATCGACCGTCTTTATTCTATAAACAGATTACCGCTACCCAATTTGCAATTTTGCAAGAAAAAATGTACAAATATCCTGGTTTCTTTGTTCAAAACCGGACACTTAGACGATATCAAGAAGGCATTGCAGCTCACATTTTGGGAGATGTTGGTGAAGTAGATTTAGAAACACTTAAATCGGATCCATATTATTCCGGCGGCGATTATGCGGGCAAGAGTGGAGTAGAACAATACTACGAAAAAGAACTTCGTGGTAAAAAAGGAATTAAAATATACCTTGTTGATGTTTACAGCAATATCAAAGACAGTTATATGGACGGCAAATATGATACTTTAGCAGAACCGGGCAAAGATTTAACATTAACCATTGATGTTGAATTACAACGATATGGCGAGTATCTAATGCAAAATAAAGTTGGGAGCATTGTTGCAATTGAGCCTTCTTCTGGCGAAATTCTTTCTTTAATCTCTAGCCCTGTTTATGATCCACAACTACTTGTTGGAAGAGAAAGAGGAAAAAACTACGACAGCCTGCTTAATGAACCTACAAAACCACTAATAAATCGTGCAATTTCTTCTACCTATCCTCCCGGATCAATTTTTAAACTTGCCGTTTCTATTGTTGGATTACAAGAAGGAGTGCTAAAACCATATACTGCATATCCCTGCGACAAGTCAATTGTTGGATGCCACGGTCACCCACCGGCAAATAGTGTAATAAGAGCCATACAATATTCTTGCAACCCATACTACTACTATGTTTTTAGATCACTCATTCAAAGAGGTATCGAAAAAAGCATCTTCAGGGATTCTAGAATTGGTTTAGATTTATGGAAACAAAAAATTGTTGCATTGGGTTTCGAGAGAGCTTATGATATTGGCATCCCCGGTGTTAATGTTGGACAAGTTCCCGGTTCCGATTTTTATGATAAACTCTATGGCAAACACCGCTGGGCTTTTAGCACAATATACTCCCTTGGAATTGGACAAGGAGAACTATTAATCTCTCCTCTTCAAATGGCAAATTTTTGCGCAATTATTGCAAACCGAGGGTTTTACTACAATCCTCATATAATCAAAGAAATAGATCACAAAACAGTACAGGATAAAAATACTCAAAAAATATTTACTCCATTTGATAAAAAACACTTCGAGGTTGTGGTCGAGGGTATGGATAAAGTAGTAAACGAAGAATTTGGAACAGGTTTTTATGCCAGAATTGATGATATAAGAGTTTGTGGAAAAACAGGAACAGCAGAAAATCCTCACGGAGATGACCATTCAATTTTTGTTGCATTTGCACCAAAAGACCAGCCCAAAATCGCAATTGCTGTTTATATCGAAAACGCAGGTTTTGGTGGAGTTTGGGCTGCTCCAATAGCAAAACTAATGATAGAAAAATACATTAAAGACAGTATTAGCGACCCAAGACTCGAAAAGAGAATTGTCGAAGCAAACTTACTAAATATGACACCAGAAGATGCCGAATAAAAGAGACAATATATTAGTTAATATTGATTGGACAACAATAATTGTTTATCTAATTTTGGTATTTCTTGGATGGATTAACATCTACTCGGCTGTTTATGATGAAAATCACTCTAGTATTTTTGATTTTTCGCAACGATACGGAAAACAGCTCGTTTGGATTGGGGCAGCATTGATACTAATATTTATTGTTCTGATAGTTGATAGTAAGTTTTATTCGGCATTTGCATTTCCTTTTTATGGTATAGGTATTTTGCTCCTGATTCTTGTTTTATTTCTAGGAATAGAAGTAAACACCTCAAAATCGTGGTTCGAAATTGGATCTTTTCGAATGCAACCCGTAGAGTTTACTAAAATAACTATTTGTTTGGCACTTGCCCAATATCTGAGCAGTTTAAGTTTTTCGTGGCAAAAAACAAAAAGTATAATTGTGCTAATCCTACTAATTGCATTACCGATTTTACTTATCTTTATTCAAAACGATACAGGTTCTGCATTAGTTTTCTTTGCTTTTGTTTTTGTTCTTTTTAGAGAAGGATTAAACAGAGTGCTATTTATTACATCTTTTGCCCTTATTGCTCTTTTTATTTTAGCCCTTGTTACTAACCTCGAAATACTCGTAATCACTATACTTGTCGCAGGAGTAATAGGATTCGCGTTAACAAATGGCAGAAACCTGCAAACACAAATAATATTTTACTCATTTTTACTTTATGCATCGGTGTCTCTAGTACTATTAAATTATACCGATATTTTCTTGGATAAAGAAATAGTATTAATCTTAATAAACGTTGGTGTAATTGCCATTCAAATGTTAATTATATATTTTGTAAAAAGAAACAAAACTCTACTTTTGTTTGGCTTGTTAATTATTGGTGTAAGTACTTTTGTTTTTTCTGTTGATTATTTATTTTACAATGCTTTACAGCCTCATCAACAAAATCGCATAAACGAAGTTTTAGGTAAAAATACCGATCCTTTAGGTATTGGTTATAACGTAAATCAATCAAAAATTGCCATTGGTTCGGGAGGTTTTACAGGTAAAGGATTTTTACAAGGAACTCAAACTAAATACAACTTTGTTCCCGAGCAAAGCACCGATTTTATTTTTTGTACCATTGGCGAAGAGTGGGGATTTATTGGAACAACAACTGTTTTGTTTTTGTTTATGTTTCTTATTGTAAGGATAATTGTGTTATCGGAACGACAACGCTCAAAGTTTTCGAGAATTTACGGTTATGGAGTTGCTTCGATTTTATTTTTTCACGTTGCAGTAAACATATCTATGACAATTGGACTTGCTCCGGTGATAGGAATTCCTTTGCCATTTTTTAGTTATGGTGGCTCATCGCTTTGGGCATTTACAATTCTTTTATTCATCTTTGTTAAATTAGATGCAGATAGATTACAAATATTTAGATAGTTTATTAATTGACCCAAATCGAACAAAATCGACATTTTTGTGTTATATTGTCAACAAAATTTAACTACTATGAATAAAGACATTGACATTGCAAGGAGTGCTAATATGCTTCCTATCGAAGAAATTGCAGCAAAATTAGGTATTAACAAAGAAGAGCTCGAAACTTACGGAAGGTACAAGGCGAAGTTACCATTATCGTTAATTGACGAATCTAAAGTAAACAAAAACAAGCTAATTCTTGTTACGGCGATTACTCCAACACCTGCCGGCGAAGGTAAAACAACTACATCAATTGGACTTGCTCAAGCAATGAACAAGCTTGGACATAAGACTACGGTTGTTCTTCGTGAACCATCGTTAGGACCTGTTTTTGGCATTAAAGGTGGTGCAGCAGGTGGTGGTCATGCACAAGTAATACCAATGGAAGATATTAACCTGCACTTTACAGGCGATCTGGCCGCAATTGAGAAGGCTCACAACTTATTAGCAGCTCTAATCGATAATAATTTACAAAGCAAAACCCGCAAACTAGGCTTGGATCCACGAACAATAAAGTGGAAAAGAGTAATGGATATGAACGAGAGAGCTTTGCGCGATATCGTTATTGGTTTAGGTGGTCAAACTCAGGGAGTTCCGCGCGAAACAGGTTTTGATATTACTGCTGCTAGCGAAATAATGGCTATTTTATGCCTGGCAAAAGACATTTCCGACCTCAAAGAAAAACTTGGAAATATTTTTATTGGATATACCTACGAAAAAAAACCTATTTATGCTAGAGATTTAAAAGCAAACGGTGCAATGGCAGTTCTATTAAAAGATGCAATAAAGCCAAATCTTGTTCAAACACTTGAAAATACACCTGCAATTATTCATGGTGGTCCTTTTGCAAATATAGCCCAAGGAACAAACTCCTTGATTGCAACCAAAATGGGACTTTCGTTAAGCGATTTTGTTGTAACTGAGGCCGGTTTTGCTTCTGAATTAGGAGCCGAAAAGTTTTTCGACATTAAGTCGCAATACGGAAAACTAACACCAAATGCCGCAGTACTTGTGGCAACTATCAGGGCATTAAAATATCATGGGGGAGCTCCGCTAAAAGAACTCGAAAAATCAAATCCCGAAGCTGTAAAAGCCGGTTTAGCAAATCTTGACAAACACATCGAAAACCTTAAGCATTTTAACTTTAGACCAGTTGTTGCTATCAATAAATTTAGCTCCGATACCGACGAAGAAATCGCTGTTATTGCTGACCATCTTAAAGAACTTAAAATTAAATATGCTTTAAACGATGCTTGGGCAAAAGGTGGCGATGGTGCTTTAGAGCTTGCTCAAATCGTTGTTGACACTGCAAATGCGTGTACTCACTGTTTCCATCCTCTCTATGATTTTAAATGGAGTATTGAGAAAAAAATCGAAACTGTGGCAAAAAAACTATATGGCGCCGAATCTGTAGAATATTCTCTCCAAGCACGTAAAGATTTGCAAACAATTTCTGATCTGGGACTGGATAAGTTGCCGATATGTATTGCAAAAACTCAAAAATCATTATCAGATAAACCCGGGCTCAAAAACAGACCATCAGGTTTTATTGTAAATATTCGTGAAATAGAAATTGCTGCAGGTGCCGGTTTTGTTATCCCTATTGCAGGCGATATTATGAGAATGCCGGGATTACCAGAGATTCCATCCTCAGAATTTATTGACATCGATAACGAAGGCAATATTAGCGGATTGTTTTAGGAAACTCCAGAATAAAATAAAGGCTTAAAGGTGAATTTGTTCTCCTTTAAGCCTTTTCATAAAAATTCATTAAATTACTGCTTTGTCAATGGTAGCCCTTCTACACTTTCGCCATTAACTTCAACAGATAAATATAACTTTCCATTGTCTATTCTATATTCCCAAGAATTGCGTTTTCCATTACCACCAATGAGATATAATGTACTTCCTTTGGCTTCCCAAGTCCAACCGGTATATTTTTCACCATACATAATTTGTACTGCAGAATTGTCGGAATTAAATGTATAACCTGTTACAATTACACCATCTTCTTTATAATGCCAGGTTCCAACTAGTGGACTGCTATTTTCAACAGAATTCTGGTTTAGTTTTGCCCCCTCGTACCCTTTAAAAGTAAAAGCTCCATTATAGGCATTTACAAATGCTTTTTTCCACAACAATACCTTCTTGTTAAGCAATTCTATATCTTCGTCTATTAGTCGTAAAGATTTACGGTGATTCTCAACCAGCATATTAATATGTTTAATTAGCTCTTTAGATTCTGCCAGTTTTTTAAATCTATTTGCTAGATCCTTTGCATCCTGACGTTTTCCGCCATTTACACCCTGTACAATGTTGATTCCAAAAACAGTACTTATAACATCTGATGATAATTGTACCGGAGTTAGTCCGGGTATTAATATCTGAACCTGATTTTCGATTACATCAATTTGCATGGTATTTATTATCTTCATCTTTTGATCAAGAGTTTTATTCTCCAGCTTTAACGACCAATCCGACATTGCAGCAATTTCTTCTTTACACTGGTCGAATTGTTGATCCATAAGCTCCTGAAGAGGTATTTTTCCGGCAGGCCATACAGCTGGCTGTCCATATTCCTTTAATGTTACCGCCGAACGTTGAATAATTCTCAATCTTTCGGAGTCGCTCATATCAATATCCGATAAAGCTGACACTAATTGAGATTTTGCCTCAATAACATATTTAGTTTCGGTTTTACTCAGTACTTTCTGAGCATTTGCAATATAGGCAATACCAAAAATCAAAACAAAAAACACCAATCTTTTCATACAATTAATTTTTAAAATTTATATTGAGTTAAACAAATTTTTTGAGTTTCTCGCAAAATTACCTAAATATTTCTTCTTTTATTTAAAATGTAAACTTCTCCTTTATCAGAACCAAGAAATATTTCATTTCTATCATTAACGCAGACACTATAGAAATTCACGTTTGGAACATCTTTTGTTTTAAGCCATGAGCCATTTCCGGAATTTCTGAGGTAAACTAGTCCATTGTAGCCACAAATTGCTGAGGTTTCTTTCCCTAGAGACAAATCGGTAAACTCTGCGTTATAGTCATCAATCAGGCGCGACCAGTTATAACCCAAATCGGAAGTATAATGCAAAATCCCAATATCCGACACAGCATAAACATTTCCATGATCGTCTGCTTCGATATCAACAAAAAACTCGTCCTCAAAGTCGATATAATCAAAAGTGTTTCCACCGTCTTCGGTAACAAACATAAAACCATATCCGCCAAAAAATCCAATATACTCGGTTAAAAAGCAAATTGATGCTATTTCATTGTCATAAGTGTCGTGAGTCCATGGATAATTTCCTGTTTCTGTTTCGGACCAAATCCCCTTGTAAAAATGTTCACCTCCAACAATAAAAATATTTTGTTCACTATTTGCATAAATATCGTTGTAGGGCACAAAATATTCTTCGTAAGGATAATTGCCAAGCTCTATCAACCCCCAGTTTTGTCCGCCATCATAAGATTTTAAAATCATTAAACTATCGCCACAAGCAAAAACTATCGAGTCGTCCAAATAATAAAAAGAATTAACAGACAAACTATCTGAATGATAAGTTTTTGTCCATGAGTTTCCACCATCTTTAGTAATATAAATGCTACCGTTTGATTTTCTGGTACCGCCACATAAAAGGCCGTTATAATCATCAACAAAATCTATTTTTCTGATTTTTATTGAATCATTTAAACTAATTTTATCAACAGTAACTTTAGCCTGATATTCAGTATCGTTATCACATGCAGCCAAAACACATACAAAAACAATAAAAAGCGAAATAATCCAAAAATATTTCATAAACATTAAATTTATCAATGTAATAACAATAAACTAAAAGCCATTATTGCCATTCCGATTACCACTCCGTATGTTGGAATATGATGATTTCCATATTTTTGTGCTCCGGGCAGCAGCTCATCGAAAGAAATAAAGACCATAATGCCGGCAACAACAGCAAAAATTATTCCCAAAACAGCATCGTTCAAAAACGGCATAATGAAAGCAAAAGCCAGCAACGCTCCTACAGGTTCTGATAATCCGGAAAGAAAAGATAACCGCATGGCTTTTCGTCTATCATTAGTTGCAAAATATATTGGCACTGCTACTGCGATACCTTCGGGAATATTGTGAATTGCAACCGCTAAAGCAATAGGAATACCTAACTCAATATCAGAATAAGCCGCGACAAAAGTTGCAATTCCTTCGGGAAAATTATGAATGGTAATTGCCAAAGCTGTCATTAATCCCATGCGACGCAAGTTAGACTTATCTAGTTCCTTATGCATACTTTCAACAAATCGCATTTCGTGAGGATTGTCCTTTTCGGGAACTAATTTATCAATAATTAAACTAATTAATACTCCGCCAAAAAACGCAATGATAGCATACCATTGTCCGGCATCAGAATATCTGTTTGTTAACTTCTCCACCGCATCGGGAAGCATCTCGACAAAAGAAATGTACATCATCACCCCGCCCGATAAACCAAGACTAAAAGACAACAACTTTGTATTTGTCTTACTTGCAAAAAATGAAATAAGACTACCAATACCTGTTGATAGACCGGCAAATAAAGTTAAACCAAATGCAATTAAAAACGCTTCGTTCATAGTCTGTAAATTTAACAAAATAACAAATTCTATTTTGCAATGTTGCTCCAAAAATCAATATTTACCCTTTTTTCAACTTTATTTTCTAAAAAAAACGGCAAATTATAGTAAAAATTGAGACCTGTTTTCTTCTCCAACTCATCAATTGAGATAGAATATGAATAAATAGACTCATTGCTAATTTTCTTATTTGGTAATACAAATGCAATGGCTTGCACACAAGTATCGCTAACAATCAATGCTGCTTTGTAGTATTCTTCGGGCACATCAACTTCATTTTCACCGATTTCTGACAATCCCGATCTTAATATTGGTCCTGTTACAACATAAATCTTATGCAACTTTTTGGCATATTCTCTAAATTCTGACTCGAGCTTTTTCCAAATTCCACGATTAAATGCAGGTAATTGTGGCGACATATTACTGTAGTAAAACGACTCTTGCATAGCTTCTTGCGAAAAGCACATATCAGCCGCCGGAGCAAGATGTCCCCTATCGTAGCCACTTCCTTTATAGTCGTTATCGTTCGCCGATTTAGTTTTGATTTTTGGATCTTCCTTAAAACTATTACTTCGTTCCTCATCGCCATTTATCATATCGTGTTTTAACACATAAGCAACCCATCTTGCTTGCTCATGCTCTTCGCTATAAACTAAGGAAAAATAACTATGACAAACGATCTCCTCTCCTTTTCGTATTTTTGGAAGCTCTAAGCTTTTACTATCTTTTTGTCCGAATAAAAATCCCCCAAAAGATAAGCTTAAAACAAGGCAAATAATTATTGTTTTTTTATTCATCTTCGGTTTCTAATATTTGTACAGGCTGACTTGGTTCCTGAGAATCTCTGATTGCTCCACCAACAATATCTTCAAAGGCGCAGTAAGTCATACAAAGTGTAGCTGGTGCAGTAAAAATAACACCAACACCGCAAGCAAGAATGCCACCAAGATTTATTAGTCCTAAAACAAGAGCAAATCCAAAAAAGTCCCACCAATGCTTGCTAACAATTTTGCGACTAATATCCATTGCCGGCCAAAAATCATATCCCAAAAAAATCACTAACATATTTGCAAACGAGTAACTCACAGCTAAATAAACTCCTGGAACAATTAAAAAAAGTAATCCAATCATTATTAAGACTCCACTGACAATACTTAGTAAAAGCAGTGGAATAAAAAATTTAAAACCATCAAAAAACCTGTTAAATCCGGGCTTTCTATTCATTAAAATATCGTTTGCAACCAATAAGGCTCCGGCAGCAAAAGCTGGTTGTACAAGGTTAGTAACAATCCCCGAATAATTGCCCAAAACAACATTAAGAACTACAAATAAACC
Source organism: Bacteroidales bacterium (assembly GCA_016937855.1). Lineage (GTDB taxonomy): Bacteria > Bacteroidota > Bacteroidia > Bacteroidales > ML635J-15 > Bact-19. Next base: position 27,519 of record JAFGVU010000182.1, read on the forward strand.
AAACATTGCAGCAAAAAAACCGACAAAGCTTCCCATTTCCTTTTTAAATAGCTCAAAACCATCGCGCATATATTGGTTAAACTTAAACTCATACCCGTCATCTATCAATTTTTGCAAAGCGGCATCGTAATTTGTCATAGTTCTTTGATTTTATGTTTTTATTTGTCTATTTCAAAAATTTCGGAAGAACCTCTAATATTCTTAGATATACATTTTGATGGAGATTCTATCAGTTCAAAATTAAAAATTTTACTCCATTTTTTATCAATACTTTGTATTGTTTTCTCATCCATGCTAACAATATTTGGCCAACGACGAGTAAAACCGTCCTTATCGCTTGTTTTTATTCCGGCGTCAAATATTAAACAGTTTTTGAGAATCAAACAATCTTTAGATGGATCGATATTATTTAAAACATACCAAGCGTATAAATATGGGTTTTTAAAATGCACAAAATTATCAATCATAACAAGCATTTTTATTTCTTTTAAGACAGTATTGTCAAGAAAAGCTTTTGCCTGGTTTAAGAAACTCTCTTTTTTATCATCTGCACCAATAATTACAAGATTATTTTCTTGATATTTGAGATTTGAAATGCTTGCATTTTCTAATTTATAATTTTCATTATTCATAGATTTAACTGTTGCATCAATCAGGAGCTTTCCACCCAAAGTATATTGATAAGCAGAGTGATCTAACACATCAGATGGTCCTTTGCCGATAAGAACTTTATTTGTTGGGTCAATTCTTCTACAAATCTCATCAAAAACAGCTTTATCGTCATGGATATCAACATCTTCGCTAAAACAAATTAAAACTTTCGAAAACATCATCTGTCCGGCTCCTAACAATGCATTCATAATTTTAAAACTCTGTCCTGCATATTCGGTTTTAGCTTTGATAAGCACCAAGTTATGAGCAACACCATACGATGGGAGCCTGATATCTATTATTTCGGGAGCAATTGCAATTTGAATAGGTTTTAAAAATATTCTTTCGGTAGCCTTGCCCATATAAAAATCTTCCATTGGCGGAACGCCAACAATTGTTGCAGGATATACAGCATCTTTGCGATGAGTAATACAAGTAACATGAAAAACGGGATAATCATCATCCAAAGAATAAAAACCTGTATGATCTCCAAAAGGTCCTTCTCTACTACTTTCTTCGTTTGTATCGATATAGCCTTCGATGATAAAATCGGCAACGTCGGGTACATAAATGTCGTTTGTAAGAGATTTGACAAGATTTACTTTTTGATTTTTTAGAAATCCTGCAAGTAAAAACTCATCTATATTTTCGGGTAGCGGAGCAGTGGCGCAATAAGTTAAAACCGGATCGCCACCAATAACAACCGAAACTGGCATTAGTTTTTCTTCTTTTTTGTACTTTTTATAATGTTCTGCACCTCCTTTATGCAAATGCCAGTGCATTCCGGTAGTTTTTTCGTCGAAAATCTGCATTCGATACATTCCAACATTCCGCAAGCCAGTTTCTGGATCATGAGTGATAACCATTGGCAAAGTTATAAATTTGCCGCCATCATAAGGCCAGCATTTTAAAATTGGCAATTTTGTCAAATCAGGTTCCGGCATTTTTACTTCCTGACATTTGCCTTTTCTATTTAGTTTTCGCGGCATCCATGAAGATGCAGTTTTTAACTCAGGCAACAATGCGAGTTTTGCTTTAAATCCCTGATTTGACCCTAAAAATTTTGAAAACAATCTATCTATTCGCTCAGCAGGCTCATCATAAGATTTTAATCCTAAAGCAGACAAAATACGAATATCAGAACCATAATGATTAATAAGCAAAGGAAATTCTGTTCCGGTATTCTCGAACAACAAAGCCTTTCCTCCAACATTTTGCTTCATAATTCTATCGGCAACTTCGGTAATTTCTAATTCCGGATTTACATACTCCGAAATACGCAAAAGTTCGCCTTGCGAATCGAGAGTTTCTATAAACTGTTGTAAAGAATTTTGAGGCATCTCATTTATTTTTAATTATAAATTTTGATTTAAATACAAACTCCCGTCAGCATCCAAGTTTATATGATTTTCCAGACATTCGGAACAAAGGCAGTCTTTAAAACTTGTCTTTAAATAATCTGTGAGTTCTTTAGACAATTTATAACTTACACACCAACAGTTTTGGTCGTGTGAACAAATAAATTCTTTTCCGCAATTTTCGCATATTTTTTTCATCTTTCCAGAATCTGGTTTGCTTTTTTAACTATAGCCGGTATATCTTGTTTTTGCATGCAATCGAAATGCTTTTTGGGACATTTGTCAAATCCAATTTTAGAGCATGGACGACAGTTTAAGTTTTTAATTTCAAAAATCTCGGAATTTTCTCCTGCCATGTATGGATACATACCAAATTCGGGAACTGTATTTCCCCATACAGATAAAATATCCTTTTTATAAGCTGCTGCTATGTGCATCATTCCGGTATCGTGAGTAATTACCAAAAGCGATTTTTTGACTAAAAATGCCGATTCGTCTAAGGATGTTTTTCCGCACAAATTAATTACATTTGATAAGTTAAGTGCTATTTCTTCTCCTGCATTTTGGTCTTCCTTCCCTCCTATCAAAATAACAGACTCGTTAACACCGGAACAAATTTCTCTTATCTTTTCGGCAGGCATTTTTTTTGTTGCATGTTGTCCGCCGATTGCAAAAACAACATAATTATCTGGAATCGAAAACTTTTGAGAAATTTGATTATCCAGGTCTTGAGAAACAAAAAAATCCAATCCAAGACCATCATTAACAACATCAAACAACTTAACTGTTTCAAAATAACGATCTACAATGTGAATATCGGGTAGTTTATTTTTTTTAAAATTAACAAGCATCCACTTTTGACGATTTAATTTGTCGAAAGAAAAATCGAGAACCTTTAATTTATGCTTAAATCTAAGAGTACGAATGTTGTTGTGTAAATCAATGATATAATCAAAACCTTCGTCACGTAACTCATTAACAGTTTCGCGGAAACTACCCAAAGTATGAACTTTATCAATATATGGATTTGCCTCCAACATTGAAGCATAAGCAGGTTTTGTAATAAAATGAACAACCGCGCCTTCGACCTGCTGCTTAAGACAGCGCACTACAGGAGTTGTTAGAACAATGTCGCCAATTGAACTAAAGCGCATTACCAAAAACTTTATTTCATTCTCGTTCATAAAGCAAAATTAAGAATAAAATTATAGTTTCTACCACATATTTAAATAATATGAATAGAGATGAAAATATAGTTGGGGTTGTGTGGATGCATGGACGTTCGACGACATATTTTCAATTAAACAACGCAAATAGTTTGAAATAACAATCATTTCTTGGCAATGTTTATCGGAATAATTGTTTTCCAATTTAAAATACCATTTTGCCGGCATCGTTCAAAATATTGATTTTGCGTGATTACGATTTTGATAACAGCATTTCGGATAATGGGGTAACCCAAAATCGTGGGTAAATTCCAAATACCACTAAATACATATTTGTCAGTTGATTCACACAATCACTTACAATTACCAACAAACGCAATATGGTGGTATTTGTTTGCTAGTTTATATTTACCACCAAACTTGTATTTGTTTATTTGCAGATTTCTAATTACTCATTCAAACATATACCAATAAATTTGGATTATTGGCAAATGTTAGTTATTTTTGGGGATTATTAAATTTAATCAAGTTGAATAAAAAAGCATTAGATATAGAATTAGTTGAGCATTTTAGTGGCAAGGAAAGTTTTTCAAAAAAGGACATAGCGATGTTTTATGCTTCAACTGGTTTAAAACTTACAGATAACGCTTTGCGTTGGAGAATTCATAGGCTCAAACAACAAGGAGTAATTATGTCGGTAGGCAGAAGTGTGTATTCACTGGAAACTAAACCACGATTTTTGCAAGAACCCGATGAGTTTACAACAAAAGTCGTTAAATTATTCAAGAAAAAGTTTGATGTAGATTATTGTATATGGGATACTAAAACATTACATAACTTTATTCTACACCAGCCATTTAGGTTTTTCTATATACTTGAAACGGATAAAGATGTCACAGAAAGTGCCTTTTACCACTTAAAAGACAACAATATAAAAGTCTTTTTAAATCCGTCAATGAAAATCATGGAAGAATACGTTTTGGGAGAAGATGATGTTGTTCTAATAAAACCACTTTTATCACGCCCCCCCCTAACCGCAAACAAGAAAATTGCAATCCCTGAATTAGAAAAAGTACTGGTTGATATATTCTGTGATCAACATCAATTCTTTATGTTTGGAGGACAGGAAATGATTTATATTTATGAAAATGCAATTAATCATTACAACATAAATTTCACTACCTTGTATGCTTATGCTGATAGAAGAGGCAAGCGCGAAACAATAGAAAATTATATTAGTGACAAAATACTAGGATAATGATATTAAAACAAAGTCATACTAAAGATTGGATTGATTCTTTCAGAGAAAATCCTGATTATAACAAGTCAGATCCAACTTTAATTGAGAAAATGATCAATGCATTAACCTTGCTGGAAGAGCTTAGTAAGAATAAACTAAACTTTGTCTTTAAAGGAGGAACATCTCTTATTTTACTCAGCCAAAACACTAATAGATTTTCTATAGACATAGACATTCTGACGATGGAAAATAGGCAGTTAATAGAAGACTTATTAAGTAAAATTTGTGAAAATTCGATATTCAACAAATGGGAGCTAGATAAAAAAAGAAGTTATAAGGAAGGCTTACCAAAAGCACATTATAAACTTTACTACAATTCAGTATATAATACCAACCCAAAAAATGAAAATGCAAATTATGTACTGCTTGATATTGTTTACACGGAATTTTCTTATCCAACATTAATAGAAGCTCAAATTAAAACAAAGTGGCTGCTAACAGAAGAGCCACATACCAAAGTTAATATACCAGAGCTGCATTCGGTTTTGGGCGATAAATTGACAGCTTTTGCCCCTAACACAACTGGAATTCTGCACAATACGAATAAACAAGTTGAAATTATCAAACAATTATTTGATGTTTCATTTCTAATTGATGAAGTAAAAAACATTAAGTCTGTATTAGACTCTTTTTCGAAAACTGCAAGCAAAGAAATTGAATACAGGCAACTTGATATTAGCGATAATGATATCCTGGATGATATAATTAATACAGCTCTTATGATTGCACGAAGGGAAAGAAATACAGGAGATGATAAAAAAAAGTTCGCTGAAATAAGCAACGGAATTCGAAGTATTGCGAATTTTATTATGAAAGGAAACTTCCGTATCGACGAGGCTATTGAAGCTTCAGCTAAAGTAGCATGGTTTGCAATTAAGTTAAAGAATAAAGATTTTTCAGATTTAAAAATATTTGATGACAAGATAGAAATTGCATCTATGCAGATAGAACCTGCGGAATACAATTATCTGAACAGATTAAAAAAGTCTAATAAAGCAGCATTTTATTATTGGTATCAATGTATTGTAAACATGGATAGCTAAGGCATTGTTGAAAATGGCGAAATGGTTTTAAATGAAAATAGCGAAATCGCAAAAAATCAGTTGATTAAATTGCCTGAATGTTATGCCAAATCATATCCATTTTATTAGGATTTTGATAACGATATTTCGGATATTGAAAACCCAAAATCATAAATATCGAAAAATTTGTGATTGCGAATTTATTTTTATCACATAGCATTTTTTTTCAATTCAATTGTAACAACTGACATTAGATTTACGTATTAGTATAAAAACATCATTTTTTAATAAAAATATTTTCGGAATAGTTTTTGTAAAAGACATAACATTGTGAAAAAAATAGTAAACATATCGATTCTTATTTTTTTGTTTTCGGGCTTAGCATATTCTATTGTCCCAAATCCTGTTAATAACAGCTATTCAAATTTTGGATATTCTGACTATCCCGAATTGTTTAAAATATCGGCTCCTGCTCCCAACCCTGTTGTAGATTATGCCGAAATATGGTATAATATTCCTGAAGATGAAACAGCCGAAATTGCAATTTATAATTTCACCGGTGTAATGGTAAAGTCGATTCCTGTTAGTGGAGGCCTTAACAAAATCGAAATCGAAGCTTATGACTTACAAAACGGAGTATATTTTGTTTGCCTGATATATAAAGGCAAAAATATAGACTCTAAGAAAATGGTTAAAAAGTAAAACCTCAACTTTAAATATTTTTGCTCCCGATTGGTATTGCCCGTCGGGATTTATTTTTTTAAGCTCTTCCATTATCCCTTTTTTGCAAATTTGATTGAAAGTTGAGAAATAGTGGTCAACCATATTGGCTCCGCCGAGCTAAAGGTTCAGGCATTAACAATAAACAAGCCCCATGCCCTCTACAAATTTTTAAATCAAACCTGCTAAATAATTATAAAAATTTAGACAAACTAATAATACAATCAATAAGTTATATATATATTTGCATTATAATTGATATTGATTATGAAGAGGTTAATCGTTTTTATTGTATGTGTGTTTACATTTGCACAAGCACAATCGCAGCACAAGGTTTACTTGCTACACGGTTATGCTAATCCTAAATCGATAATGCGAAAAATTGATAAAGATTTAAAAAAATCAGGTTTTAACTCCGAAAATTATGCATATCCGGGATTGTATGAAGAGTTAGACTCTCTTGGAAAACGACTTTATGAAGATGTTTTGTCCGAAGACCTCGACTCTGTAAGTTTTGTAACACACTCTATGGGTGGTCTTGTTGTTAGATCGATGCTTAGATATTCAGGAGAAGACCCAACTTTTCCTACAATTTACCGAATAGTGATGATTGCTCCGCCAAATAAAGGAGCTGCAATTGCCGATTTCTTTAAATCTTACGACAAACTCAGTAAGCTACTAGGTCCAAATGTTGCAAAAATGCAAACCGACACAAATTCCTTCGCTAATCAATTGCCTATTCCTTGTAATACCCAAATCGGAATTATTATTGGCAAACGGGGTAAAAACAAAGGCTACAACATTCTTATCGAAGGCGATAACGATGGTCTTGTAAAACCGGAACATACTTTACTAGGAAACGAAACAGATACAATAAGTTTAAAACTAGACCATTTGGCTCTAATAAAGAGAAAAAAATCCCGCAAACGCGTTTTAGAGTTTTTAAACAACGGTCAGTTTTCTCGCTAAAATTTTGTTGAGATCCAATCTCAACTTGCAAAAAATAACAATCGTGTTGAACACTTAGGACAAAACATTACAAATATTGATTTTAACTTATAAATGTTAATATTTCGTTGATACACAGTGCTGTTTTTATTTTTTTTTAATATATTTTTGCCCCACGATGGAAAAAACTGTAACAATGGTAGGAAATTATTCTGAAGATAGCATAAAAACTCTCGATTGGCAAGAACATATCCGCAAGCGTCCGGGAATGTATATTGGTAAACTTGGTGATGGAAAATCGCGAGACGATGGAATTTATGTTTTGATAAAGGAAGTTCTTGATAACTCTATCGATGAGTTTGCAATGGGTTTTGGTAAAAACATTAATATAAAACTTGAAGAAAGTTCAATAAGCATTAGAGACTACGGACGAGGCATACCTCTTGGAAAACTAATAGATGTTGCATCAAAAATGAATACCGGTGCAAAATACGATTCAAAGGTATTTAAGAAATCGGTAGGACTAAATGGAGTTGGGATAAAAGCAGTTAATGCATTATCTAAATCATTTATTATTACTGCTTATCGCGAAGGAGAAGCCCGCCAAGCAGAATTTTCGAAAGGTGAATTGGTTTCCGATAAAACTTACTCGGCACCCGACAAAAAAAACGGAACTTTGGTGGTTTTTATACCTGATGACGAAGTCTTTGGAAAATACGCTTATATAAACGACTACATTGAGCCAATGATTAGGAATTACGTTTATCTTAATTCCGGCTTAACTATAAACTTTAACGGAGCAAAATATATTTCAAAAAATGGATTATTAGATCTATTACAAGAAAATCTAAATCAGGAAGAGATTTATCCTATCATTCACCTTAAAGACGAAGATTTTGAGATAGCTATAACTCACGGCAAGCAATATAACGAAGAGTATTATTCGTTTGTAAACGGACAAAATACTACACAGGGCGGAACACATCTTTCGACCTTTCGCGAAGCTTATGTAAAAACTATCAGAGACTTTTACCGAAAAGATTACGATGCAGCAGATATTAGGCAATCTATTATTGCTGCAATAAGCATAAAAATTGAAGAACCCATTTTTGAATCTCAAACAAAGACAAAACTTGGTTCACGTGACATGTCACCTGATGGTATGAGTATTCGAAACTACATTTTTGATTTTATGAAGCGTTTAGATGATTTTTTGCATAAAAATCCTGAACATGCCGACATACTTCAAAAAAAGATACTTTCATCCGAAAAAGAGCGTAAAGCGATTGCCGGAATAAAAAAACTTGCTCGCGAAAGAGCTAAAAAAGTTAGCCTGCATAACAAAAAACTCAGAGATTGTCGAATTCACTATAACTCAACCGACGACAGAAGATTTGAGTCAACCCTTTTTATCACAGAGGGAGATTCTGCTAGTGGATCCATTACTAAATCACGTAATGTTAATACTCAAGCAGTTTTTAGTTTGCGTGGAAAACCACTAAATAGTTATGGACTAACAAAAAAAGTTGTTTACGAGAACGAGGAGTTTAATCTTTTACAAGCAGCACTAAATATTGAAGACGGAATCGAAAACATCCGCTATCAAAATGTTGTAATAGCAACCGATGCCGATGTTGATGGTATGCATATCAGACTATTACTAATTACTTTCTTTTTGCAATTCTTTCCGGATCTGCTAAAACGTGGACATTTATTTATTCTACAAACTCCACTTTTTAGGGTTCGAAATAAAAAAGAAACAATTTATTGTTACGACGAAAACGAAAAAGAAGCAGCAATTAAAAGATTAAAAAACAATCCTGAAATAACACGATTTAAAGGTCTTGGTGAGATATCACCTGATGAATTTAAGAATTTTATCGGTAAAGATATAAGATTAGATCCGGTAACTCTTAGCAAAGCCGATAGTATTAGTGGACTCCTTGAGTTTTTTATGGGTAAAAACACTCCTACCCGACAAGAGTTTATTATTAACAATCTAAAAATTGAAGAAGAATTATCTTAAGATTGATTATGGACGAAGAAAACAACAATATAACTAACGAAAACGAAGAATTTGAGGCAGTAGAAGCAACAGAGGTTTCTGAACCAAAAATATCACGACTTAAAGGCATGTTTCAGGATTGGTTTTTGGATTATGCATCGTATGTGATATTAGAGCGTGCTGTACCCCATGTTTATGATGGACTAAAGCCAGTACATCGTAGAATATTGCACTCGATGAAACAGCTTGACGATGGTCGTTACAACAAAGTAGCCAATATTATTGGTCACACAATGCAATATCACCCACACGGAGATCAATCAATTGGGGATGCTTTGGTTCAACTAGGACAAAAAGACCTGCTAATTGATTGCCAAGGAAACTGGGGTAATATTTTAACCGGCGACTCGGCGGCTGCTTCGCGTTATATAGAAGCAAGACTAACAAAATTTGCGCTCGAAGTTGTTTTTAATCCAAAAACTACTTTCTGGAAATCATCATACGATGGTAGAAACAAAGAACCTATTACACTCCCGGTTAAGTTCCCACTTTTACTTGCAATGGGTGTCGAAGGTATTGCTGTTGGTTTAGCATCAAAAATATTACCTCACAACTTTAACGAAATTATTGACGCTTGTATAAACACACTTAAAGACGAACCATTTGAGCTAATACCCGACTTCCCAACAGGTGGTATGGCCGATTTTAGCAAATATAACGATGGTATGCGTGGAGGTAGAGTAAGGGTAAGAGCAAAAATCGAAAAAGTTGATAAAAAAACTCTCGCAATCAGAGAAATTGTTTTTGGCGAAACAACTACTTCAATTATCGACTCAATTATTCTTGCTAGTGAAAAAGAAAAAATCAAAATCAAAAAAATTGATGATAACACCGCAGAGTTTGTCGAAATTCTAATACATCTACCTCCGGGTGTATCAATAGATAAAACTATTGATGCACTTTATGCATTTACAAAATGTGAAGTCTCGCTTTCGACTTATGCTTGTGTTATTGAAGAAGAAAAACCTAGATTTATTGGCGTAAGTGAAATTTTACAGCTATCAGTTTATAATACTGTTGAGTTATTAAAACAAGAATTGTTAATCGAAAAAGCAGAGCTCGAAGAGTCGTGGCACATGCAATCCCTCGAAAAATGGTTTATTGAAAATCGTATTTACAAAGAGAAAAAATACGAAAACTCTAAAACAACCGACGAGGCTCTCGATTTTATTCACGAAAAAACAATTGAACACAAACTTCAACTAGTTAGAGAAATTACAAGAGACGATCTCTTGAGATTACTCGAAATCAGAATGAAGAGAATTCTAAAATTTAACACCGATAAAGCAGAAGAAGATCTCAATAAAATTCAAGAAGAAATTGCTCGCGTTCAACATCATCTAGATAACCTTACCGCATATGCAATAAAGTATTATCAAGATATCAAGAAAAAATACGGCGAAGGTCGCGAACGTAAAACCGAAATCCGATACTTTGATACTATTGACACTACAAAAGTAGCTGTAGCTAACGAAAAGCTTTATGCTGACCTTAAAGAAGGTTTTGTTGGATACGGCATGAAAAAAGCAGACTACATTTGTGAATGTTCTGACATAGACGACATTATAGTTTTTAGAAAAGACGGAAAATATGTTGTCTCAAAAGTTAGCGACAAAGCTTTTTTTGGAAAAGACATTATTCATGTTGACGTATTTAAGAAAAACGATAAAAGAACTATTTATAATGTCGTGTATAGGCATGGACGAACAAGTGTAGCATACATAAAACGGTTTGCGGTAACATCTGTAACCAGAGATAAAGAATACGATCTTACAAAAGGTGAGGATGGTTCAAGAATACTATATTTTACTGCAAATCCAAACGGAGAAGCCGAAGTAATAAAAGTTTTTCTTAAACCTAAACCAAAAATCAGAAAACTCATTTTTGAACAAGATTTTGCCGAAATTGCAATTAAAGGTCGCGATGCTCAAGGTAATATTTTAACAAAAAACGACATTCATAAAATCACTCTTAAAGAAGAGGGCGTTTCTACTTTGGGTGGTCGTAAAATTTGGTTTGATGAAGAAGTTTTACGACTAAATGCCGACTCCAGAGGTAAATATCTTGGCGAATTTTCAGGCGAAGATAAAATTCTTGTTATCACTAATAGTGGTACATGTCGATTAACAAATTTCGATTTGTCGAACCATTACGAAGAAAATATAAAAATTCTTGAGAAATACGATCCCGATAAAATCTTTACTGCCATACACTACGATGCAGAACAAGAATTCTTTTATATCAAAAGGTTTAATATTGATGACTCCGGAAAAGAGCAAGTATTTATTGGAGAAATGGAAGGAAGCTATCTTGTTGACATTACAGACGACATGTTCCCTCAAGTAAAAATTATTTTTGGTGGAAAACACGAGTCTAGAGAAGACGAATTTATTGACGCCGAAGAGTTTATCGCTATAAAAGGTTTAAAAGCTAGAGGAAAGCGAATAACTACTTTTGAAACCAAAGAAATTCTTTTTGACGAGCCACTCGAAAAAGAAATAACTGATCATGATGTTAGCTCGGATGACGAAGAAAACGAAGAAAACACAATTGTTGAACAAACCGATGATATCGAATTTGAAATTATAGAACCGGTTGAGGATGATATTGTGAACGAAGAGCCTAAAGAACAAATAAAAGAAGTATCAAATACCGAAAAAAAGAACACTAAAAAAGACGACACAACTAAAGAAGCAAAAAGTAAAGATAATGATAAAAAACCACCGTCTGATTTACAAATGACATTAGGTTTTTGACATTCGATATTAAAATTTAGTTTTATGCAAATTATCCTAATGGGATTTATGGGTAGCGGAAAATCTGTTTTCGGGAGAAAACTAGCAAAGCGTCTAAATCTAAAATTTTACGATCTGGATAAATATATCGAACAAAAATACAAAATGAGTATCCCCTCAATTTTTAATACCTTTGATGAAACAGTGTTCAGAAATATAGAAACAATAGAACTTCGCAAATTTATAAGTAAAACAGACTTTGTTCTGTCCTGTGGAGGCGGAACGCCCTGTTTTAACAATAATATGGAATTAATAAACAATATTGGTACAAGCGTATATATTGAACTTAATGCAGCAGCGCTATGCGACAGATTAATAAAATCAAAAACAAAAAGACCGCTAATTGAAGGTTTGTCTCCCAAAGAGCTTCAACAAAAAGTTGACACTCTCCTCTCCGATCGCCAAAAATATTACGAACAAGCCAAAATAACGATTTCGGGGATTAATCTAAAACCAGAAACACTAATAGAAATTCTCTAATTATTAAACCCACATTATACATTAGAACCGTAACCAAGTTTAGAAATAGAAGCTTTCGTGTTTTAGCTTCACTGAGGAGCCCCGAATATAAATTATTATACTATCTCAAAACAGTGGGAAAATCCTATTCAATTCTGCATTTTTTTAGTTGTAGAACAAAACTACATAATAAGCGAAATAAGCAAATAATAGAATTAAACCTTTTAGTCTAGTAATTTGCGGATTTTTAAGAGGGATAAAAAACAAACCGGTTAAAACAACAAATCCTAGTAAAAAATAAATATCGAAACTCATTGTTGTTGGGTTAACATCTAGAGGTGAAACTGTTGAGCTAAGTCCTGTTATGACAAAAATATTAAAAATATTTGAGCCAATAACATTTCCAACACCTATGTCTATTTGTTTTTTAAATGCTGCGATTAAAGATGTTGCAAGCTCCGGGATACTGGTACCAAAAGCAATAACCGTAATAGACACTATTCTTTCACTAACACCAAGCGAAGTTGCAATATTTCCGGCACCTTCGACCAAAATATTTGATCCAACCAACAATCCCAAACAACTAATTATTACAACCAAAATTGATTTGAATAAACTCGATTTACTCCGGGTAACATCATTTTTTGTTTTAAAAACAATTATTTTATCCGCTTTTTTAACTCTGTTAAATTTGATAATAAAGAATAAATACACCAGCATCATAGACATCATTATGATACCTTCGTAACGTGATATCATCAAATCTAGCATAAAAACAGTAATAATAATGCTGGCAAAAATTAAAATAGGAAAGTCAAATCTAATAGTTGACCTCTGAACAGGTATTGTAATTACAATTGCTGACAAAGCTAAAACCAATCCAATGTTTGCTATATTACTACCAACCACATTTCCGATTGCGATATCGGGAGAACCGCTTATTGCAGCATTTAAACTAACAAATAGCTCAGGGGCTGAAGTTCCAAATGATACAATTGTTACTCCAACGATAAAAGGTGGAATTTTAAAATATTCAGCGATTGCAGAGCCTGACTTAACCAACCAGTTGCCCGACAACAATAATATTATTATACCTGCTATTAAATAAAAATAGTCCATAAAATTAACTGCAAAATTAACAATTTGAGAAGATTAATGCATATTACCAATAAAAATAATTTACAAAAGTTTTAAATCTGCACAGATGCAAAAAGAAATTATTTAAAATTAAATTAACATTAAATCATACAATTGTTTTCAATTTAAATTGTTAATTGTATCTTTGTTCCGGTTTTTTAAGAAAATTAACAATTGTGTTTGATTATATGAAGCAAAAAACTATTTTAAAGGAGGTAAGTTTAGAGGGGCCGGGTTTACACTTTGGGCAAAATACACATCTCCACATTAAACCTGCGGAGCCAAACACTGGTTATGTTTTTATCAGAAAAGATATCGAGGAGCATCCTGTTATTCCTGCTATTGCCGATAATGTTACAGACACATCAAGAGGTACAACAATATCCAAAGAAAATGCAAGTATAAGTACAATTGAGCATTTACTAGCTGCAACCTACTCATTAGGAATCGATAATGTTATTTTTGAAATTGACGGACCAGAAGTTCCTATATTAGATGGAAGTTCAAAATACTTTGTTGAAGCTTACCACAAAGCAGGAATTAAAGAGCAAAATGCAAGTCTCACAGTATATGACATCAAAGAAAACCTCAGCTTTATTGACGAGGAAAGAGATATCGAAATAAACATTTATCCCGATAAAAACTACAATTTAAAAGTTCTTGTTGATTACAAATCAGATATTTTATCAAATCAATTTGCATATTTAAACAACATAAAAGACTTCACAAAAGAAGTTGCATCATGTCGAACATTTGTATTTCTTAGCGAATTAGAGCCTCTATTACAATTAAATCTAATTAAGGGAGGCGATTTGGACAATGCTATTGTAATTGTTGATAAAGATAGTACACAAGAGGAGTTCGACCGTCTTGCAAAACTATTTAATAAACCCAGTGTTGCTGTTCAATCCTCAGGAGTATTAAACAATTTAAAATTGCAGTTCACAAATGAGCCGGCACGACACAAACTGCTTGATGTTATTGGAGATTTAGCGTTAACAGGTTATCGCTTTAATGCCTCGGTTATGGCGCGTCGTCCAGGTCATTATGGCAATACAGAGATGGCAAAACTACTGCGTAAGCATATTGAAATAAAAAAATCAGAAAAAAAAAATAAAGACATTCCTTTTTACAATCCTGATGCAAAACCACTAATGGATGTTAATCGTGTTAAGGATTTTTTGCCTCATCGTTATCCGTTTTTGTTTGTCGATAAAATCATGAGCCTTACCGAATCTGAGGTTATTGGGATTAAAAATGTTAGTAACGACGAGTATTATTTCGCAGGACACTTCCCTGAAGAACCGGTAATGCCAGGAGTTTTACAAATAGAGGCAATGGCTCAAACAGGAGGAATACTCGTTTTAAACACTGTCCCCGACCCAGAAAAGTATCTAACATTCTTTATGAAAATTGATAATGTTAAATTCCGCAGACAAGTTGTACCAGGAGATGTTATGGTGATGAAATTAAAATTATTGGAACCTATTCGTAGAGGTATAGCTCACATGAAAGGAGAAACATTCGTTGGCACAGAACTTGCTAGCGAAGCTGAAATGTATGCTCAAATAATCAAACAAATTGACTAAATTATGAATCAACCACTTTCTTACGTTAACTCTTCTGCTAAAATCGCAAACAATGTGGTAATCGAACCATTTGTTACCATAAACAAAAATGTCGAAATCGGCGAAGGCACCTGGATAGGTTCAAATGTTACAATAATGGAAGGCACTAGAATTGGTAAAAATTGTCGGATTTTTCCGGGAGCCGTTTTGGGAGCCATACCACAAGATTTAAAATTTAGAGGCGAAGATACAACCGCCGAAATTGGCGATAATACTACAATTCGTGAGTTTGTTACAATAAATCGTGGAACAGTTGCCAAAGGTAAAACCGTGGTTGGATCAAATTGCCTTTTAATGGCTTATGTACATGTTGCGCACGATTGTGTAATTGGTGATAACGTTATTCTTGTAAATGGCGTAAATCTCGCTGGCGAAGTCATTGTTGACGAATATGCAATTATTAGTGCAAACTCTCTTATACATCAATTTTGTCATATCGGGGCACACACTATGCTTGCCGGTAACTCACTTGTCGGAAAAGATGTTCCACCATACGTAAAAGCTGCCAGATACCCACTTTCGTATGCTGGAGTTAACTCTATCGGATTAAGACGAAGAAATTTTTGCAACGAAAAAATTAATAAAATTCAGGATATTTATCGTGTTCTTTTTAATCAAGGCATGAATGTTACTCAAGCAGTTGAGTATATCGAAGCCGAATTGCCTGCAAGTAAAGAGCGCGACGAAATAATACTATTTATTCGTAATTCTAAGAGAGGTATTATCAAAGGATATTTTGATAAATCAGAATCATAGATAAATTTTCTTTTATAAGATTACAGCAATGGATTCCAACCTTGTGCTTTTAGCTCAAGTTCCTGTCCGTTGCGTGGAATAAAATATTTCCCTTCGTCCTTTTTACACATATATCCAATAATAGTAACATCTTTTATTTTTTCGATTTCTTCTTTCTTAGAGATAGGGACAGTAAACAATAGCTCATAATCTTCGCCCCCGTTTAATGCTGGCAAGGATGAATCGATTCTAAACATTTCGCTAGCTAATACACTTTGAGGATGAATAGGAATTTTTTCTTCAAAAACTTTACATCCTAAATCAGAATGCTTACATAAATGCAATAGTTCGCTAGACAATCCATCAGAAATATCTATCATCGATGTAGGTCGAATTCCTGCCTGTTTTAGACTATTAATTATATCTCGTCTGGGTTCGGGTTTAAGCTGGCGCTCAATAATGTATTCGTAACCATCAAATTTTGGCTGTACTCCGGTATCACTTAAAAACATTTTTTTCTCCCTTTCCAAAAGCTGTAATCCCAAATATGCCCCCCCAAGATCGCCGCTAACGCAGATTAAATCGTTTTTAGAGGCTCCTTTGCGATAAACAATATCATCCTTTGGGGCACTGCCAATTGCAGTAATATTGATAAATAATCCCGACAACGAACTGGTTGTATCTCCTCCTATCAAATCCACATCAAAACGCTTACAAGCAAGTTTTATTCCCTCATAAAGATCCTCAATCGCCTCAACCGAAAATTTACTGCTAATTGCTAGCGAAACTGTAATATATTTCGGTGTTGCATTCATTGCATAAATATCACTAAGATTTACTGCTACAGCCTTGTAACCTAAATGTTTTAAAGGACTATAAATTAAATTAAAATGCACACCTTCCACCAACAGGTCAGTTGTCACCAAAGTACATTCCTTACTACTATCAAAAACAGCAGCATCATCGCCAACAGATTTAATTATTTCAGAATTAAGAATGCTTAAATCAGATGTTAAATGATCGATTAAACCAAACTCTCCAAGCTCGGATATTTGTCTAATTTTGCGTTTCTTTTCCATATACATTTTTTTTTCTGGCAGAATATTTGATATTTTTCCCTGCAAAAGTATTAAATCCTTAATTGTTTTCGTTATTTTTGTTATAAAATATAATTCTTATGAAAAATATAATATTAAAATATGCTTTCGTTTTGTTTGTTTTTTTGGTCATTATAATCAATAATAATTTAAACTCTCAAAATATTTCTTTTTTCAACGACTATCTCGACAATATAGAAGTATTTGACGAGGGTAATATAAAACAAATTGAACATCTTCCATTAAAAACTTTTCAGGTAACAAACAACGCCCTTGCATACGAAGACAATGCCGGAAATTTTAAGATTTATCACAATCATTATCTGCATTCAATAAACAATTTTGTTAGTGAATATCAGGCAAGCGATAATTTAATTGGATTTAATATGAATACACAATTAAAAGTCTTTGATGATGGATCACATAAAAACCTAAGTATCAACACAAAAGAGTACTTTGTCAGCGACGATGTAATTGTGTGGTATGACGATTTTGAAAAAATGCTTAAAGCTTATTATAAAAAAGAGGTTTTTGAGCTTGACGACGCACTTGCAACAGACTCAATGAATATGGTTTTACTTGGCGAAAACACTGTTGCTTTTGTTGATAGTAAAAATTATATGAATGTTTTTTATGAAGGTTATATTGAGCAAATATGCTTTGCTGACAGGGTTAAGTCTATTTCTGCAGGACGAGATATTGTTGCCTTCGTTGAGGAGCCAGTTAATAATTTTCAGGTTTTTTATTTTGGTGAATTTCTCGAAATCGAAGGATTTGAACCAGTTTCATACAAAACAGCCGATAGATTTGTTGCATATATAGATGCAAACAATTATCTAAAGGTTTTCGCCAACTATCAAACACAAACTATTTCGTTTGACAAACCCGAATTTTACCAAGTAGAAGACGAACTTATGGTATTTAGTGTTCAGAACTATTTTAAAGTTTACTATAACGGAAAGGTGTTTACCCTCGAAAGCTATATACCCGATGATTATAAAATGAACAACAATGTATTAGGATATATTGATCAAATGGGTAATCTTAAATTTTTTGACGGTGAAAAAACAACAACAATTTCATACGAAAGCATTACCGATTTTCAAATTCACGGAAGTCTTATCAAATATAAATTTGGTGTAAATTCCGAAAACATTTATTATAATAACAAAACCTATAAAAACGACTAGTGTGAAAATAAACTCTAAACTTGTAAAAAAACTTGCACTGGAACATGGTTTTGACGATTGTGGAATAACAAATTCTCTCCCTCCCGAAAAAGACGTTCTATTTTACGAAAAATGGATAAGCTCTGGCAAAAATGCCGGCATGGATTATTTAACACGAAATATTAAAATTCGTAAAAACCCCACACTACTTGTACCTGAAGCAAAAACAGTAATTAGCCTTATTCTTTCTTATAATATAAACTCTGCAAATCAAAAATACTTTATTTCAAAATACGCTCGCGGCAAAGACTATCATCATGTCATGAAATCAAAGCTAAAAAGCTTTGAGCAAAAATTAAAAAACCTTTATCCTGATTTAAATTCAAGGATTTTTACCGATTCGGCACCAGTTTTAGAGAGAGTTTTTGCCAGAGAAGCAGGATTAGGTTTTATTGGTAAAAACACCTGTTTAATTCACCCAAAATATGGATCATTCATATTTATAGGAGAAATAATTTGTGATGCTGAAGCCGAGTACGACCAAGCAACTAAGGGTGAATGCGGAGATTGTAATTTGTGTTTAACTGCCTGTCCTGTTGGGGCATTGTCGCGCTTTGGACTCGACGCAAATAAATGCATCAGTTATCATACAATTGAAAATCCGGGAGAAATTCCGGAATACACAGCCAACAAAATAAAAAATCAGGTTTTTGGATGTGATATTTGCCAGGATGTTTGCCCATTTAATGAGAATAAACCAATTTCTAAGCACAAAGAGTTTTACGATTCCGAAACCATTAAATCTTTAAACCCTAAAAAGCTAGAAAATATGACAAATTCGCAATTCAAAAAGCATTTTATTTCTACTTCGCTTTATCGCGCAGGAAAGCGAAAATTAGTCGAAAATTTTAAACTGGTTGAAAACAAAATGACTAAATAGTTCCCATATTCCAAAAGAAACAATATTTTTGCGCATAAATTAAATTTTTATGGCTTTACTCGAGAGTATCGAAAAACAAGGTAATTGGCTTTTTAAATACCGTAGTTTTTTACCCTTACTAATATTTTCACCAGGTTTGGCATGGTATATTTACCTAACTTGGCAACGCGACTATGTAAACATTTGGTGGCTGGATCTGATTTTTCTGGCTGTAGGATTTTTTGGTTTGGCAATAAGAGTTTATACTGTTGGTTTTACGCCAAAAGGTACTAGCGGGAGAAATACTACCCAAGGACAAGTAGCAGAAAGCTTAAACACTTCTGGTATTTACTCAATGGTTCGTCATCCGCTATATTTAGGCAATTTTTTCATGTGGCTTGCTCCGGTTTTAATGATAACTGACTTATGGTTTGCGTTATTCTTTTGTTCATTTTACTGGATATATTATGAGAGAATTATGTTTGCCGAAGAAGCATTTTTACGCAGAAAATTTGAAAAAGAATATTTTGCATGGGCAGAAAACACACCAGCATTTTTTCCTAAATTTTCAAATTATAAGAAATCAAGCCTCTATTTTTCTTTGAAAAATGTTCTAAAACGAGAGTATAACGGATTTTTTAATCTTATTTTGATTATGACTGTCTTCCGTATTATTGGATTTGCAATAAGTGAACAAAAATTTTATCTCGATTTACCGTGGATAATTGTTTTCGCTTGCGGATTTACAATATTTGCAATACTTAAAATACTTAAAAAGTTCACTAAAGTTCTCGATGTAGAAGGACGATAAAAATTTAATAAAAACTTAAGTTTTTGTTGAAAAATATTTTATAGCTTTAAATTTTTAGAAAAACATCTAAATATGAATACACTAGTTGCCGATAAAATTGTAAAAAAGTTCTCCAATCACTTAGCCCTCGATAATGTCTCCATCGAAGTGCCTCAAGGTAGTGTCTTTGGATTACTTGGTCCGAACGGAGCCGGAAAAACAACTCTCATTAGAATAATCAATCAGATTACTGCACCTGATAGCGGACATGTGTTTTTTAATGGCGAAAGGCTGAGTTCGAAACACATTGCACAAATAGGGTATCTTCCCGAAGAAAGAGGTCTTTATAAAAAAATGAGTGTCGGAGAACAATCGTTGTATTTGTGTCAGTTAAAAGGAATGTCGAAAAAAGATGCTCTGATTGGGTTAAAACATTGGTTCGAGAAATTTGAAATTCAATCATGGTGGGACAAAAAAGTTGAAGAATTATCAAAAGGAATGCAGCAAAAAGTTCAGTTTATTACTACTGTCCTTCATAAACCAGAATTACTAATTTTTGATGAACCCTTTAGTGGTTTTGATCCAATTAACGCAAATCTATTAAAAAACGAAATTCTTGAGCTTAGCCGCAATGGAGCAACCATTATTTTCTCAACCCATAATATGTCATCTGTTGAAGAAATTTGTTCGCATATAGCACTAATAAATAAATCGCAAAAAATTCTTGATGGAGATATCGATATTGTTCGCGAAAAACACTCCTCTAAAATATACGAACTAGAATACACCGGATTTTTTAACAAGCTGGAAACAACCTTAACATCCGATTATAAAATATTAGATTTTAAAGAAACTACATCAGGTGGAGCAATAAAAATAGAAGTCCTTAACGATCAAATGACAAGTAACGACTTGTTAAAACGGATGATGCAATATGGAACAATATCTTCGTTTCGCAAAAATTTACCAAGCATGAACGATATTTTTATCAAAGTTGTGGGAGACACTAATTCAGTAACCGAATAATAAATAAACTATGAATAAAATAGGTTTAATTATAAAACGTGAATACAGCACAAGGGTTAAGAAAAAAACCTTTATTATCATGACTATTTTAGGCCCGATACTATTCGCGGCCATGATGATTGCTCCTGTTATACTAATGCAAATGGAGAGCGACGACTACAAAAAAATTGCTGTAATCGACGAAGCCAGAATGTTTGACAATGCCCTTAAAAATACAGAGTATATCGATTTTGAATTTGTTTCGGACAAGTATTTTGATAGCGCAACTTCGACATATAACCTCACTCAAGCAAAAGCAGATTTAAAAGAGTCTGATTATTATGCATTATTATATATCCCCCATACTGCTGTCCAAACAAACAGAGGCGCAGTTCAATTAATATCCTATCAGCAACCCAATATGGGATTAAAAATGCATATCGCAAACGGAATAGAAAAGCGAATCGAAGACATTAAATTAAGCACAAAAGCCGACGACCTTGGCATAACCCAACAAGATGTTGACGAAATTTTGATGGTTGTAAATACAAACATAAACGTTGTTACAACAACTCTTGACGAAAAAGGTGGCGAAAAAGAATCATCCACCGAAATTGCCATGATTATCGGATATATTTGCGGATTTTTGATTTACATGTTTGTGTTTATGTATGGATCGCAAGTTATGCGTGGTGTGATTGAGGAAAAATCAAACAGAATCATCGAAGTAATTGTTTCTTCAGTAAAACCATTTCAGCTAATGATGGGTAAAATTGTTGGCGTAGCTTTGGTAGGATTAACACAATTTGTTTTATGGGTCGTCTTAACAATCGGACTCGTTAGCATAGGTCAATCTATTCTGTTAAAAGATTACAAAATGTCCGAAATATCGCAAAATACAATGTCAATGGGTTCTCAACTCGACGAATCGGGAAATCCTCAGGATGAAGATGCAATGAAATTTGAAGAAATGTTCCGAGCAGTATATTCTGTTGATTATGTAACTGTGATTTCACTGTTTTTGTTCTATTTCCTTGGCGGATATTTGCTTTACGCTGCTATGTTTGCTGTAGTTGGATCGGCAGTTGACAACGAAACTGACACACAACAATTTATGCTGCCAATTACAATTCCCTTAGTTCTTGGTATTATTGTAATGGTTTCGGCAATAAATAATCCTTCGGGAAGTCTTGCGTACTGGTTTTCTATAATCCCATTTACTTCTCCAATTGTTATGATGGTTAGAATCCCGTTCGGAGTTCCTTTTACTGATTTGTTTATTTCAATGGCATCACTAGTTGTGAGTTTTGTGTTTATGACTTGGTTTGCTGCAAAAATTTACCGTGTTGGAATTCTAATGTATGGTAAAAAAGTAAATTATAAAGAGCTTTGGAAATGGTTTAAATATAGAAATTAGTGAAAATTGCATCGATTGATATAGGGACAAATACTTGCAATCTGCTTATTGCCAAACAAAAAACAAATGGTAAGCTAGATTTTTTGCATCGCGAAAAACAAGCAATTACCCTAATAAATAAAAACGATATAAATGCTAGTATAATCTCACAATCATCAATCGATAATCTGATAAACATCTTAAATAACTACAAAACAAAAATTCTAAATCATCAACCACAAAAAATAATTATTACAGCTACTAGTGGAATTAGAAGTGCTACAAATCAGAAGGACATTTTATCAAACATTAAAACTCATACTGATTTAGATGTCGAAATAATTGACGGAAAAAGAGAAGCAGAACTCGTCTATTGTGGTGTCAAAAACGCAATAAAACTTAGTCAAGACAATTTCCTCATCATCGATATTGGAGGAGGAAGCATCGAATTTATAATCGCGAATGGTTTAGAAACTAGCTTTATGCAAAGCTATCAAATTGGTGTTGCCAGAATACTAAACAAATACAAATTCGAGGATCCCCTAACAAAAAAAGATATAAATTTAATCGAAAATATTTTATCAGAAAACCTTTCGGAATTATTTCATTTATGTAGAACACTTAAAATATCCACATTAATTGGTTCGTCAGGGTCATACGAAACATTTGCCAATTTAATAAAATATGAATTTGCTCAAAGCAACCTAAGAGATGATGATTCATACAACGTTATTAACTTAGATTATTTTGAAAAAATTCATTATAAATTGATTAATTTTGATTTCGAGCATAGAAAAAATATGCCCGGTATGGAAATCATCAGAGTGCAGTTGATTCCTATTGCATCCGTTGTAACTAATTACATTCTAAAAGAACTAAATATAAAAACTTTAATACAATCAAACTACTCTATCAAAGAAGGTCTGATTTTTGATTATCTTAGCCAAAATAAAAAATGAAATTTAAAAGCCTTAACAATATGAAACAATTATTTTTTAGTTTAATCCTAATTTTATTTGTAATAACAGGGTTTTCACAAGAGAAAGAGTATAAAATTGCAACCATTGCATTTTACAACATCGAGAACCTTTTTGATACAATAAACGATCCCAACATATTTTTAAACCATGAATTTACGCCGGAGAGTGATAAACATTGGAATACTGAAAAGTATTTTCCCAAAATGGAAAGAATGGGAAAAGTTATAAATGGTATTGGTGCTGAGATGACAAAATCTGCTCCTGCAATTCTTGGTTTAAGCGAAATCGAGAACAAAACAGTACTCGAAGATTTAGTAAAAGCAAAAGAAATTGTACAATATGATTATCAAATTGTACACTTCGACGGACCTGACCATCGAGGTGTTGATTGCGCATTGCTTTATCGTCCAGAATTTTTTGAAGTTACTAATACTGCAATGTACAAAGTTAAAATGGATGATCCTGAATGGACCACCAGAGCTCAACTTCTTGTATCAGGCAAATTTGATGGCGAAGACATGCACTTTATTGTTTTACACTGGCCATCGCGCCGAGGTGGGGAAAAGAAAAGTGCTCCAAAAAGAGAAGCTGCCGCAGACGTAACACGATATATTGTTGACTCAATTCTAAAAGCAGATCCAAATGCCAAAATAGTTTGCATGGGCGACCTTAACGACGACCCAATAAATAGCAGCGTTAAAAAACATTTACGTACCGCTTCTAAAAAAGAAGATGCTGTTGACGGAACAATGTTTAATCCAATGGATGCATTATACAAAAAAGGCATTGGCTCTTTAGCTTATCGTGATAAATGGAATCTTTTTGATCAAATTGTAATTTCACCTTCATTCGTTGATAAAGACAATAAAGGATACATTCACTATCAAACATTTGTTTATAACAAACCTTTCCTCATGCAAAAAGAAGGTAAATTTAAAGGATATCCATTTAGAACTTTTGTCGGAAACACACACATGGGCGGATATAGTGATCACTTTCCGGTTTATATGTATATTGTCAAAGAAAAATAAAACTGTTTAATCAACAATAATCAAACGCTCGAACAAATAAAACAATAATACATGAAACAAATTAAATTTATTTCTTTAGCAATTATAGTTTTAAGTTTGAATTGCATAATTTTTGCTTGTAATAATGAAAATACAAAATCCAATTCCGACGAAAACATTTCAGATACCACTAAAATAATTAACAGCTCGGACACTCTTCCCGAGATTATCAAAAATGACAGTTTAATTAAAGAATATCTGGTGGTTATTGCTGATACTTTTGATGATGGAAATCCATTGAAAATACACTACTGCAATCCTGATAATAAGAACGATGTAAAATATGAAAAGCAGTTTTATCGCAGTGGTAAAATATTTATCGAAGGACCATTAAATAATGGCCGAAGAGATGGAAAATGGATAGCCTGGTACGAGAGTGGAGTTATGTGGAGTGTCGGATATTTTAAAGATGGATTAAAACATGGAGCAAGTAACGTGTATTATGAAAACGGTCAGGTGAGATACACAAAAAACTACGACAATGATGTTGCAATTGGACTTTGGGAATTTTTCGATGAAAACGGCGATTTACTTGGTAAAGTTATGTACGAAAACGGTAAAAAGCTTTGGCAAGAAGGGGTTGCCGAATAAAATATATATAATATGAAAAAGACAGTAATAGCATTCGTTTTATTCTTTTCAATTGGAATTGGTTCTGCGTTTTCTCAATCTGTTGGGTTTTCGTATTTTTTTCCCAAAAACGGATATTTTTCAAATCCTGTTGCCCCTGTAAATTTTAGTTTACCTATAAAGTTTGGTAATTTTCTACAAATATCTCCCGGAATAGGATTATCAAACATTGGAGGAATGAGCATGACGGGATTTCCTGAAGAATACAACTCAAATATTGCACTGATAGGCCCCTTCCAATCACTGGAGTTGAGTTTAATCCCGGCAATTGTTTTGCCATTTAAAACTGTAAAGTTTGATTTTTCGGGTGGGGTTTTTGGTTTTGCCACCTTTAATCCAAAGCTTATCGAAGGCAATTTTAACGACATGTATTCAAATGCAAAAGATTTCGATTTTGTAAACACTGCTAGCACCATCGATAAGAAACCAATAGGATGGGGCTTTGTTTTTGGCGGAAAATTTAGATTTAAAGTAACTAAATTAGTTTGGGGGTACATTGGGGCTAATTATTACATGGGAGAGCAAAAAATGGCTTTAAATGGCAATTATAACGGTGTCAAAAATAACACTGTTACTACCGGCACATTTTCTTTCCCAGATGCATCACTTCTTTATCATGGATTACAAATTAGTGTAGGAGCTGTATTTAAGTAACAGGTATCTGTTCACTAAACCAATTAAACATCATTTCCACTCAAGTAAATGTTTGTAAAAAACTGGTTGTCAACTAGTATTTTAAGCAACATAACAATATTTATAGAAACAAATATGTCATAATTATTACAATTATCTTAATCAAAAACTTAGGACAATAATAGCATAATAATAAAAACTTTATGTAAGTTTGTTTAAAACTTTATAATTATGAGCGACGAACCAAAAATTATCTTTTCGATGGTGAATGTGAGCAAAAAAGTTCCACCACAAAAACAAATTTTAAAAAACATTTACCTATCATTTTTTTATGGCGCAAAAATTGGTATAATCGGGTTAAACGGATCAGGAAAATCAACATTGTTAAAAATCATTGCAGGTATTGATAAATCAATCGAAGGTGATGTCGTATTTTCTCCTGGATATAGTGTTGGATATTTAGCACAGGAACCTGAATTAGATAATACTAAAACTGTTAAAGAAATCATCGAAGAAGGCGTTCAAGAGATTGTGAATCTTCTAAAAGAATATGAAGAAGTAAACGAAAAATTCGCCGAACCAATGTCGGATGATGAAATGAACAAACTCATCGAAAGACAAGGCGAACTTACAGAACTGATCGACCATCACGATGCCTGGTCACTTGATAATAAACTCGAACGAGCAATGGATGCTCTGCGCTGTCCTCCTGCATATGAAGTTGTCGAACACCTCTCTGGAGGAGAGAAAAGACGTGTTGCATTATGCAGATTGTTGTTAACTGAACCAGATGTTTTATTACTTGATGAACCAACAAACCACCTTGATGCAGAGTCTGTTCAATGGCTAGAACAACATCTACAGCAGTATAAAGGTACGGTTATCGCTGTTACTCACGATAGATATTTTCTCGACAATGTGGCCGGCTGGATTCTTGAATTAGATAGGGGAGAGGGCATACCATGGAAAGGTAACTACTCCTCGTGGTTAGAGCAAAAGACTAAACGACTCGCTGACGAAGAAAAACAAGAATCAAAAAGACGTAAAACTCTCGAACGCGAACTTGAATGGGTTAGAATGTCACCAAAAGCAAGACACGCGAAATCAAAAGCAAGACTCTCGGCTTACGACAAAATGCTTAACGAAGATACCAAACAAAAAGAAGATAAACTCGAAATATATATCCCTAATGGTCCACGTCTCGGGGATAAAGTCATTGATGCCGACAAGATCACAAAAGCATTTGGCGAAAAATTATTATTCGAAAATTTTACCTTTTCACTGCCTCCTGCGGGTATAGTTGGAATTATTGGACCTAACGGAGCCGGAAAAACAACTCTTTTCCGTTTAATGATGGGCCACGTAAAGTCCGATTCAGGACAATTCGAAATTGGTGAGACTGTGAAAATTGGATACGTTGATCAAACTCACGAAGAAATAGATCCGGAAAAATCAGTTTTTCAGGTAATTTCAGGAGGAAACGAACACTTACAAATCGGAGGTAAACTTATGAATGCAAGAGCATATACCGGTCGATTTAACTTTAGTGGAGCAGATCAGGAAAAAAAATGTGGTGTTCTTTCAGGTGGTGAACGAAACAGACTACATCTTGCTATGACATTAAAATCAGAGTCAAATGTTTTATTGCTGGATGAACCAACAAATGATATTGATGTAAATACTCTTAGAGCTCTCGAAGAAGGATTAGAGAACTTTGCCGGTTGCGCAGTTATTATAACACACGACAGATGGTTCCTCGATAGAGTAGCAACTCACATTATCGCTTTTGAAAGTGACTCAGAAGTAGTCTTCTTTGAAGGAGGATATTCTCAATATGAAGAAAATAAAAAGAAAAGACTTGGTGATATCGAACCGAAAAGGATAAAGTACCGAAAGCTAGGATAAATAAAGTGCTAAAAAAAGAATATGTCAATAAAAACTCTAAATAGTGGTAAAAAAAGAACAATTAAAACTATTTATATAAAAAAAATTTTGTTCTCGATATGGTTACAAGTTATTCTCCTGACAATACATATCCCTAATTACTCCCAAATCACAAAATCATATCAAGACAGTCTTTTAAACCAATTACTTTTTTCCAACGATAGCTTAAAATCAAAAATTTACACCGATTTAGCTTACCTCTATTTAGATTCTACAGGCAATATAGCTATTAATTTTTCTCAAAACGCTCTCAAATTTGCAAAGAAGTTTGATAATCTAAATGACATCGCGTATTCCCATATTATGATTGGTTCTTCATTTTTAGCTAAAAGTAATTACAGCTTAGCTTTGGACGAATTTAAAAAAGCAATACCATACGCAGAGTCGCAGAAAAATTACTATCAACTACACACGATATTTAATAATATTGGAATTATTTACAAAATAGGAGAAAAATATGATTTAGCTTTAGAGTATTATAGTAAGGCTTTATATAATGCTAGTTTATGCGATGATTTACAAAGTGTTATACAAACATATAATAACATAGGAAATATTTATGTCACTCAAGAAGACTATGAAAATGGATTACTTTATTATAATTTATCATTAGAAACTAGTAAAAACTTGGATGATTACTGTAGCCATTTACCAATGATTTACAACAATATAGGATATGTCTATTTCTCTCAAAAATCCTTTTATGAGGCCGAAAAGTATTATATAGAAGCATATAGAGCATTTGATAGTTTAGATAATAAATACGGAATGGCAGTAATCCTGAACAATATTGCAGAAATAAAAATACTAAAAAAAGATTTTAAAGAGGCAGAAATTTTAATTTTCGAAGCTGATAGCTTACATTCACTGATGGATTATCAAGATTCGCGGAAAAACCTATACTATACAACATATCAACTTTATAAAAATTCAAATAAATACGATAAAGCTCTACTTTTCTTAGAAAAATATCACAACCTAAACGATAGTATTTATACCTCTGAATTATCAGATAAACTTTCCGAACTTGAAACAATACATAGCGTTGATAAAATTAAACTACAAAATCAAGCCAAAGACATACAGATCCAAAAGCAAAAATTAACAAACCAGTTACTTTTTATTATTTTAAGCGTGTTAATAATATCTGCAATAATTCTCATCTATTTATTTAAACAAAAACTTAAATTAAATGCCCTTTTAATAAATACTAACAATACTTTAGCTGCTAAAGATATTATAATTTCTGAAAATCTATCCTATTCCCGAAAACTACAAGAAAATTTCATGAATAGTTACAGAGAATTTTCTGAAATTGAACACTTCATATTTGACAAACCAAAATCAATTGTTGGTGGAGATTTCTATCTAATAAAAAATAAAACAAATAAAACATTTTTAGCATGTGCAGATTCTACAGGACATGGTGTTTCTGGCGCATTATTATCTGTTTTAGGAATAGAGTATCTATCAAAATCTATTAGTACTTATTACACGACATCTGAAATACTTAATAACTTAAATAATAGATTTTTAAACTATGTTACTAAGAGCAATGATTTAGGTTCAGAATCGCTTTGCATCAGTTTAATTTCTATCGAGGATAACACCATTGAATTTTCTGGATCAAAACATAAAGTTTGGCATTATTGTAATAAAACCAAAATTCTTTACGAATTTAAAACCGACGCACATATAATCGGCAATAGTACACCACACGAGTTTACAAAGCAAACAATTAAAACAACAAAAGGAGATATAATATTTCTATCTAGCGATGGTTATCCAGACCAATTTGGGGATAATGACAAAGGAAAATATAAATATTCTCGCTTTAGAAAATTGCTAGAAAAATGTTCGGGTTTAGAATTTTCTAAAATTCCAATGCACTTAGATCAGGAGCTTAATTCATGGTGTGGACAAACTGAACAAACAGATGATATATTAGTTATTGGAATAAAAATTTCTTAATTTTGCAACAAACAATAAAAAATGATTGATAATTACGATGTAATAGTTGTTGGGGCTGGTCATGCCGGCTGCGAAGCAGCGGCGGCAGCAGCAAATCTTGGAAGTAAAACGCTTCTCATTACCATTGACATGAACAAAATTGCACAAATGTCGTGTAATCCTGCAATGGGAGGAGTTGCAAAGGGTCAGATTGTTAAAGAAATAGATGCTTTAGGTGGATATGCCGGAATAATTACAGATAAATCCATGATACAATACCGAATGCTAAACATGTCTAAAGGTCCGGCAATGTGGAGTCCCAGAGCGCAATGCGATCGCATGGTATTTAGTTTAGAATGGAGAAATACTCTAGAATCCTTACAAAACTTAGACTTTTGGCAAGATTCGGTTGTTGATTTAATAATCGAAAAAAATAAAGTTACAGGAGTAATTACTGATTTAGGAGTAAAATTTTATGCTAAATCTGTAATTTTAACTGCCGGAACATTCTTAAACGGGCTTATGCATATAGGTCAAACAAAGATTGTTGGTGGTAGAATTTCCGAGCCATCAGTTTCTGGTCTAACAGAACGGCTTGCAAATCAAGGATTTACTTACGACAGAATGAAAACTGGCACACCTGTACGAATTGACGGGAGAACGATAGACTTTTCAAAATTACAAAAGCAAGATGGAGACGATCATATAATGCCATTTTCTTATTTACATACTTACAACCAAACATTTCTAAAACAGCGCAGTTGTTACATTGCTTATACTGACCAAGAAGTACACAGCACTTTAAAAACCGGTTTAGAAGAATCTCCACTGTACGACGGAACAATTCAAAGTATTGGACCACGATATTGTCCTAGTATAGAAACTAAACTTGTCACTTTTCCAGACAAGGATAAACATCAATTATTTTTAGAACCCGAAGGCGAAAACACAATTGAATATTACTTAAATGGGTTTTCATCATCCCTGCCATGGCAAGTACAATTAGCATCACTTCGCAAAATTGAAGGTTTTGAAAATGCCAAAATATTTCGTCCCGGTTATGCAATTGAGTACGACTTTTTCCATCCTACACAGCTTAAAAATACACTTGAAACTAAATTGATTGAAAACTTATACTTTGCAGGTCAGGTCAATGGAACAACAGGATACGAAGAAGCCGGAGCTCAGGGAATAATTGCAGGAATAAATGCTCATCTAAAAATCAAAGGAAAAGCAGAATTTACCCTTAATCGAGACCAAGCATATATTGGCGTTCTAATTGACGATCTTGTAACAAAAGGTGTTGATGAACCTTATCGAATGTTTACCTCACGTGCAGAATTTAGAATTCTTCTCCGTCAAGACAATGCAGATGTAAGACTAACTGAATTATCATATAACATCGGATTGGCAAGTAAAGAGCGTTTCGAGAGACTCACAACAAAGCTTAAAAATCGTGATGATTTGATTGCACAATTTAAAAAATTAAGTGTAAAGCCTGAAGTCGTAAACTCAACTCTTGCAGATTTAGGAACATCTGAACTTAAACAAAGTGTAAAGCTTGAATCCATAATTTCTAGGCCACAAATAAAAGTAAACGACATTATTAATCTTCTTCCAAAATTAAAATCAAAAGTCGAGTCGTTTGGTGAAACAGGTCAAGAGATAATTGATGCTGCAGAAATTCTTTTAAAATACTCCGGCTATATAGACCGCGAAAGACTTATTGCTGATAAGCTAAAACGCCTTGAAAATATTATAATTGAAAACAAAATAGATTACGCTTCACTCAAATCACTCTCAACCGAAGCCAGACAAAAATTATTGAAAATAAAACCTAAGACAATAGGACAAGCTTCAAGAATTAGTGGCGTTTCTCCCTCAGATATCAGTGTATTACTGGTTTTCCTGGGCAGATAAACTTTGTTCC
This sequence comes from Bacteroidales bacterium, assembly GCA_016937855.1. GTDB lineage: Bacteria > Bacteroidota > Bacteroidia > Bacteroidales > ML635J-15 > Bact-19. The sequence goes on from JAFGVU010000182.1 coordinate 59,016, forward strand.
ACGTGGAACAAATTAAAAATAAGTGATGGTTTAGCTAATAAACTAATCTCCACAACAAGTATTATTTAACTAATTTGACTAATTAGCATATTCAAATTTAAAAGAATTTACTATCTTCGTAATAATAATTAAAACTTCTAGAGAATGAAAATACAAGGTAATATTGTTGATGTATTTGCTCGCAAAATTTTTAAAGGCGAAATAACTATTGAGAATGAAAAAATAATTTCTATCGAAGAAAAAGAAGTTAACAGCGACCTTTATATTTTACCTGGCTTAATCGATGCACATGTGCATATCGAAAGTTCAATGCTTATTCCAAGCGAATTTGCAAAACTTGCAGTAAGCAACGGTACTGTTGGAGTAGTAACAGATCCTCACGAAATTGCAAATGTAATGGGTATAGAAGGTGTGAAATTTATGATTGAAAATTCAAAGACTACACCTCTTAAAACTTACTATTGTGCTCCATCCTGTGTACCGGCAACAACTTTCGAAACATCAGGTGCTATCTTAAGTTCATCAGAAATAGAAACTCTCTTTAAAGAATATAGCTTAAAAGTTCTTGGTGAAATGATGAATTACCCCGGAGTAATATTTAATGATCCGGAAGTGCATGCTAAGCTAAAAATCGCAAAAAAATATAACGCAAATATCGACGGACACATTCCAGGCATAAAAGGCAAAGATTTAAAAAAATATATCGACGCAGGAATTTCGACTGACCACGAATGCTTTAACATAGAAGAAGCTATTGAAAAAATCAATCTCGGAATGAAAGTTTTAATAAGAGAAGGGTCAGCAGCACGAAATTTTGATGCATTACACCCTTTAATTTCCAAATTCAATAATATGGTAATGCTGTGCACAGACGACTCACACCCTGACGACCTTATTAAATATGGGCATATAAACAAAATATTGAAATTAGGAATTAAGAACAAAATAGACATATTTGACTTACTTCAGGCAACTTGTATTAATCCGGTAGAACATTACAATTTAGAAATTGGTCTATTAAGAGAAAACGATTTTGCAGATTTTATTGTCGTTGACAATTTATCAGACTTCAATATTTTAGAAACTTATATTAATGGTGCACCGGTATATTCTCAGGGTCGAGTAATATTTAGCACAAAAAAAATAAATCCAATAAATAATTTTAAGGCTTCAAAAATATCTACAGATCAAATTCAAGTTGAAGACAAAAACACACCCATCAAGATTATCGAAGTAATCGACAAAGAATTGATTACCAGATCTTTCTCAACAAACTTAAAATCTGAAAATGGATTTCTAAAAACTGACATAAAAGGTGATATCCTTAAAATTGTAGTATATAATCGGTACAATCTAAACTCTACTCCTCAAATAGGATTTATAAATGGTTTTGGTTTGACAAAAGGAGCACTCGCAACATCTATTGCACACGATAGCCATAATATAATTGCAGTTGGCTCTTCTGACGAAGAAATTTGCAATGCCATTAACGAAATTGTAGAAAACAAAGGAGGGCTTACATACGTCCATAACACCGACTACTACACGCTTCCATTAGAATTTGCCGGTCTTATGACTCAATCAAATCCACATGAAGTTGCTGATAATTACAATAGAATTAATGATGTAATCAAGGCGAATGGTTGCAAATTAACGGCGCCTTTTATGACACTTTCGTTTATGGCTCTACTAGTAATTCCAGAACTTAAAATTGGTGATAAAGGACTATTTGATGTAACAAAATTTGAATTTACATCATTATACAACTAAAGCAAAATTGTTCCACATGGAACATCTCTTAAATTACTGATTTACAACACTTTAAAGATTAAAAAAATGATAGCCTTATTGCAAAGAGTAAATCACGCTAGTGTTAATATTGATAACCAACTTTATTCTAAAATAGACAACGGAATTTTAGTACTACTAGGAATATCCGAAAATGATAACATAGAAGACATTGAGTGGTTAGCAAATAAAATTGTTAATCTCAGAATTTTTGACGATGAAAATGGCGTGATGAATAAATCTTGTATCGAAAAAAACCATAACTTGCTGGTTATCAGTCAGTTTACGCTTCATGCCAGAACAACAAAAGGCAATAGACCATCATATATTGATGCCGCTAAACCTGAAATTGCCGAACCGCTATATAATCAATTTGTTGATTATCTTAAAGAAAACACAAACCAAAAAATACAAACCGGTGTTTTTGGTGCGAATATGCAGGTAGATTTATGTAACGATGGACCTGTAACAATAATTATCGATAGTAAAAATAGGAAATAGAAGTACCCTTCGGCTCCGCTCAGGGTACTTGATACTGACACGATAAACAAATTCATTTGGCTCCATTTCGACGAAGCTCAATGCAACGCGCTTAGGGTACTTTGATTCTGCCATGGTAAATTATTACTGTATAAGTAACACCCATTTCAATGTATACCGCGTAGGTGGCTGAGTGGAGCCGAAGCCCCGAAGCACCACATTCATTTTTTTTATATATTTGCATTATGAAACTAAAACTTACAATTTTCCTTTCTATTATTATTCTAATTGCATTGCAATCATGTACAACAAACTCCCTAAAATCAGGGATTAGCGGAACATTGCAATATGGAGAAGGTAGCTGCGCATTCGATCCTAGCTTTAGAACATATACACCATATTCCGGGTATGTATATTTTGTAAATTCTTCCATTAAAGATACAACTTCTTTACCGATACAAGACATCTTGAATATTTCGGATAGTACTCCATGTACTGCCGGAAAATTCACAGTTAAACTGGAAGTTGGTACATACTATTTGTGTTTAAGAGAGTATCCCGTTTTACTACAAGATAATTTATTTATCGTTCATCCTAATCAGACAACTGAACAAAATTTCTGGATTTTTAAATGTATATAATTTTAATATGATGACAATAGAAGATGCCCAAAATCGCGTTGACCAATGGATAAAAGAGTATGGCGTAAGATATTTTGATATAAAAACAAATATGATTGTTCTTACCGAAGAAGTTGGAGAGATGGCACGTGTAATAGCACGAAAATACGGAGAACAATCAGCTAAAAAAGATGAAATACTCGACCTGGAGGACGAAATAGCAGATGTACTTTGGGTACTAATCTGCATAGCAAATCAATCAAACATCGACCTTACAAAAGCACTCGAAAAAACTATAAATAAAAAAACAATTCGAGATTCGCAGCGCCATAAAAATAATAGCAAAATTCTTTAATATATAATTATTTAAACCATTTTCGTTATCTTTGCTTCACAACAAAAACAAAAAAGACATGACAGAATTCGATTACACAAAAGCACCATCAAAAGACTTTATAGATGCACAAATATCACAACTAAAACAAGAAACTAAAAGTTTAGTACATAAAGAGGTATTACTTAAAATATTTAATTGCATCGACCTTACAAGTTTAAATACATCCGATACAACAGAAAAAATAAAATCGATGACTCAAAAAGTTAGCGACTTTTCAACAAATTTCCCAAAATACAATAATGTTGCTGCAATTTGTGTTTATCCGTCATTGGTTCCAACCGTTAAAGAAAATTTAACCGATAAAAGCATTAGTATTGCAGCTGTTGGAGCATGTTTTCCTTCATCACAAACATTTATTGCTGTAAAAGCAGCCGAATGCGAACTTACAATTCATAAAGGTGCGGATGAAATAGATATAGTTATTTCTGTCGGTTCATTTCTCGAAAAAGACTACAAAAAAGTTGCCGGGGAAATTCAAATTATTAAAGAAACTATTGGTAATGCACATTTAAAAGTTATTCTTGAAACTGGTGAACTTTTAAATACAGACAACATTCACCTTGCAAGCATTTTAGCTATGGAATCGGGTGCAGATTTTATTAAAACATCAACAGGAAAATCACCTGTATCGGCTACGCCCGAATCTGTATTTACAATGTGTTCTGCTATTAAAGACTATTATGTAAAAACCGGCCGTAAAATTGGTATTAAACCCTCTGGAGGAATGTCAACATCCGAGGATGCTATAATCTATTACCAAATTGTAAAAAAAGTACTCGGTAACGAATGGCTTAACAATAAACTATTCCGATTGGGAGCATCACGTCTTGCAAATAGTATCTTAACAGATTTAAATAAATTAGAAGGAATAAATAAGGAAATAAATTACTTCTAAAGCGGACTAATTTTCCCTGTCAATAATGTAATCAATAATTGCAGCTAATGCTTCACGTGCATTACTCTTAGGAAAATCTTTTAAAATGTTTAATGCATCATTTTTCAATGATTTCATTGTCTTTTCACACTGAACTATTCCGTTGTGATCAATAATCATCTTTATAATGCTATTTACAGAATCCTCAGAATCAGGATTATTCCAGTATTCCTTTAACTCTGTCCTTTCTGTTTCATTACAATTGTTCCAACCATAAATAAAGGGCAAAGTAATCTTACCCTCTTTAATATCTATACCTGTTTCCTTACCTGTTGCACCATTGCCAATATAATCCAGAATATCATCTTTAATTTGAAAAATTAACCCGATAATTTCCCCAAATTTACCCGCATTAGACATTAATTCATCTGAAGCTCCGGCACTATATACTCCGGCTTTGCAACAAACGGATAGGAGTGAGGCTGTTTTATCACGAATAACTTCAAAATATTTATCCTCAGAAACCTCGAATTTAGTAGAATTTGACATCTGTTGCAGCTCCCCAACACTTAGACTAATAATGGCTGGTGTAATAATATCAAACAATCTATATTCATTATTGTCTGTTGCAATTTTCATTGCTCTTGCAAATAAAAAATCCCCTGCTAGCACAGCTGTTTTGTCATCCCACCTAAAATTAACCGTATCAGTACCACGTCGAATCTTCGCTTTATCCACAACATCGTCATGAAGCAATGTAGCTGTATGCATCAACTCTACAAGTAAAGCGGCATTATGCGTAGTTGAGTTTGGTTCCGAAAATAATCGCGCAGTTAAATATACTAGAACAGGTCGTATTCGCTTACCCTTAGATGCAAAAATATAATCCAAAATTTCCTTAATTATTTCCTTCTGATCACCGCCTATATTTAAAAGCAAATTCTCAAAATAATCAAGATCTGAATTGATATTTTTTGTTATTTCTTTAAAGTTCTTCATTGCGAATAAAACCACAAATTTACAATTTTGTTTTTAATATTTAATATAGTTTAAACTAATGTTCAAAAAATTAACCGAACAAATTAGACTAAATTGAAAGTATTGCCTAAAACAAAAAAATACCTAACTTTGTTAATTCAATAAAACAATAGATATGTCAAAAATACGAGTAACCAAAATGTTTGAGTTTGAAACTGCTCATGCTTTACACAATTATGATGGATTATGCCGCAATGTGCACGGACATACATATAAACTTTCTGTAACAATAATTGGCGAACCAATACAAGACGAAAATTCCACAAAATTAGGAATGGTAATGGATTTTGGTAATTTAAAACAGATAGTCAAACCTAATATTGTTGATAAATTCGATCATAGTCTTTTAGTAAATAAAAAAGAGGAAACAAAATATATGGAAACCGAAAATTTACTGTTTAAGCGCTTACATATTGTAGATTTTCAGCCGACAGCCGAAAATATGGTTATTCATTTCTCTGAAATTATAAAACCTTTATTACCTGATGGAATAAAACTATTCAGCATTAAGTTACATGAGACTACAAATTCGTATGCTGAGTGGTTTGCAGATGACCAAGAATAGTTTCAACATAATATTAAGTAATATTCAAAGTAATTGCTTGTAATAAAAATGAATAAAATCAAAAATATTATTTTTCTTATATCACTAATTGGTCTATTCTCATGTAATGGCGCAAATTCATCCGACAATAAAAACACAAATACTACGCTAAAAGATACTACAAAAGTAGAGGAATCAATTTGCGAAATTCCAGATATCGACAAAAAATACTTACTTGGTCAAATAAATCCTGAAACCGATACATTGTTTGTTACTGTACCTGCAAAATACTGCTTGATGCGTACAGAATATATGCATCGTGATGCCCTCGATCCATACATTCAAATGTACGAAGCTGCTAAATTAGAAGGTATTAATTTGGGACTAATTTCAGCTTTTAGAAGTTTCGATACACAGAATTGGTTATGGTCTCAAAAATATAATACTAATCTTAATGACACTGATGCAGCTAAATCTGTTTTAAGATATATTGCTATGCCCGGAACATCTCGTCATCACTGGGGAACAGATATCGATGTACTACAAACAAAACTCAATTATTTCGAAACAACCGCAGGACAAAAAGCATACAAATGGATGTGTGAAAATGCACCAAAATACGGTTTTTATCAAGTCTATACAAAAGGAAGATCTACAGGATACAACGAAGAAAAATGGCACTGGTCGTATATGCCGGTTGCTGGCAATTATCAAAAACAATATCTCGATAAAATATCATACGATGACCTTACAGGTTTTAAAGGAAGCAATGTTGCTAAAGACTTAAAAGTTATTGATAATTACGTATTTGGAATTGATTCTCTATTACTAGACCAATAAGTTAGTAATTAGTTGTATCTTTGAACAAACAACAAATCCTAAAAACATGAAAAACACAAAAGATTTAAAACTTGCAGTACTTATTGATGCTGATAATATACCCTATTCAAATATTTCTGGAATGCTAGACGAAATTGCAAAATTAGGGGTCCCAACAATAAAACGAATCTATGGAGATTGGACAAAACCAACTGTGTCGGGATGGAAACCTGCACTTCTGGAACATGCGATAACTCCAATTCAACAATATTCATATACCCAGGGTAAAAATGCTACCGATTCGGCAATGATTATAGACGCAATGGATATTTTACACAGCGAAAAAGTTGACGGATTTTGTTTAGTATCAAGTGATAGCGATTTTACACGCCTGGCAACAAGATTACGCGAATCGGGAATGTTAGTGATAGGAATAGGAGAGAAAAAAACACCTAATCCTTTTATTGTTGCTTGCGACAAATTTATTTATATCGAAATTATTTCTTCTAATGACGACACTAAAACAGATAATAATAAGTCAACAATTACTCAAAACACTGCTAAAACACCGAATGTCGAAAAAATTAACAATAATCTGATAAAAATACTTAAAAATACTGTCGAAGATATAGCAGATGAAAGCGGATGGGCTTTTCTGGCAGAAGTAGGTGCATTAATAATTAAGAAAAAACCAGATTTCGACCCAAGAAATTACGGTTTTATAAAATTAACTCCACTTTTTAAATCTCTAAATAAACACTTTATTATTGACGAACGCGAAGTAGAAAAAACTCATATTAAGCACATATTCGTAAAAATCAAATAAACTACTTAACTGATAAGGTGGCTGAGGGTTTTGTTGCTCGAAATTTTTCTGAAACCGCATAATATTTTTTTGAGAAAATCTCTATCACTTATTTCTAGCAACAAAATGTCTCGAAGTCACCGATCAACTGATTAACCGAAAAACCGATAAACCGATAAACCGATTAGAGGTACAATTTTTGTAGTTATAAGCAAAAAAATAATGCCATGAAAAAATCTATACCATTTTTAATATTATTAGCAATCGCAGTCTATTCATGTAAAACAGCTAGTGTTCCTATAGAAGTATTAAAGCCGGCAGAAATTAATTTACCCGGCGATTATAAAAAAATGACTGTTATCAACAGAAGTATAGCAGGAGAAGGTAGTAAAGGTGGTAATTTTGTCGAAGGCTTATTTTCGGGAGAAACAATAAATCAAGATCGTAATGCATCGTATAATTGCGTTAATAACTTTGCAATTTCAATAAACGAAGCTCCAAAATATGTAGTTAATTTTTCAGAAGATTTTCATATTGATGGTATTGGTTCAGACAAATGGCCAATACCAATACCCTGGGATACAGTAAAACAAATTACTGACTACTATAAAACAGATATTCTTATTGCTTTAGAAACTTTTGATACTGATACAAGATCTTGGTCTAATACTCGTACAAGAGACGATAAAACAGAATACATCGAAGGTATCGAAGCAATTGTAAAAACAGGTTGGAGAATTTATGATCCATACAAACAAATTATTGTAGATCAAAATATTTTTACAGATAGAAAAATATGGGAAAAATCAGATTATAATCAATCCTCGGCACGCAGAAAAGTTCCAAATAAAAAAGAAGCTGCATTAGATGGTGCTTCTTATGCCGGGTATATGTACTCTAAAAGAATATCACCTACATGGGTAACTGAAATAAGAATATATTTTAGAACAAGTAACGAACAAATGAAAATTGCTCATAAACATATCAGAAATAATAAGTGGAAAGAAGCTTATGAAATTTGGACAATATTAAGCAGAGATGAAAACAATAAAACAGCTGCTTATGCTCTTCATAACCTAGCATTATACCACGAATTTAACGACAATATTTCAATGGCAATAAAAACTGCAAACCAAGCATACAGTAAATTTCCAAATGATCATACCCGAAATTATATAAACATTTTATCGGCTCGCGAATCAGAAATAAATCGACTTAATCAACAACTAGATAATTAAACTTACTTCATAAAACATCAAGAAAAACATCTTAAAAAGTACGCCGTAGGTGAACAACATTAATAAAAATATCTTAAGAAGAGTAATGAGTTTTTGGCGGTGTTTTTGCTTAATTTATTCACAAGAAATACAAAAAAATATAGATTGTTGATTTAATCTCAATAAAGGACAAACCTGCAAAAACAGTGACAACCGAACCGCCATTTGGCGGTGAGCTCAACGAAGTTAAAAACAATCCGATTTTTTTACTCTGAATTAACTAAAGAACCAAACTTACTTCTTTAAAATAAAATTCTTTTATGTTTCCAGATTGATTCAAAACTAAATAACCATCTTTCTTAACATCAACAATTGAAGCGAGAAATTCAATACCATCAGATCGAAATAACGATTCAACATTAAATCGATACATATTACCCAAGTAAACCTTTTTTATATCTTCAAATTCTAAAAACCTCATAGTGTCTATTACTTTGGAAATTTCATTAGCAATTACTTTTATCTCTTCATCTAATTTATACTCAAAACCTGTGATATTCTTCAGAGATATCCCATTTGGCACTGATTGACTAAAAGAATCCTGATTCATATTTAAACCAACTCCAACAATTGAAGACCAAATCAAATCGCCCACAAAAGTGTTTTCGATAAGTATGCCGGCAATCTTTTCATCAAACACATAAATATCGTTTGGCCATTTTATACTCGCTGTAACACCCTTTAAATTAAGATAACGGCATATTGATAAAGAAACCATCATATTAAGATTAAAATGATTTTCTATCTTAACCTTTGGAAAAACTACTAACGAAAAAAGAAGATTTTGTTCTTTCTCAGATTCCCATATATTCTGACCAAGTCCTCTACCATGTGTTTGAAACAAAGTATATATGCAAGTTTCGTCAGTAATCATTTCTTTACTAAGTAAATCCGATACATAAGAATTGGTCGAATCAACACTATTTAGTTTGATAAATTTCATTGCATGTCAAAAATCACTCAAAATTAAAACAATAATTTAATAAAATTAAAAAACCCGCTAAGGAATAATCCAAAGCAGGTTTAATCTTTTTAATTTCTTGTACTATTCAAAAATATAAACTAAACCAACCTTTAATCCACCATACAAAGGATTAGTTTTAAAGTTTTCTTTTTCGTCAGCTAGTATATAAACACTTTCTTTTGTTTCTCCCAAAGCATTTATTCCTTCCATATCGCTAAGAATGTAATTAAATCTTAAACCAAAATTTAATTTTAAAACATCTTCGATAATATTAAAATTAGCTCCAAATCCTAAACTTACACCAAATCCCATACTTTTAAAATTTGATTTAACAGCTTTATTTTGAAGATTTGAACAATAAAAAATAGAATTATAATATCCTATTGCATTCTCACTTTCAAAAGTTCTCGTATAAGTACCTTTATTAACAAATTGCAACATCGGACCTAATTCAAAATAAGAAGTTTTCCCAAATTTCATTAAAATTGGAATATCCAAAGTATTTAATACAGTAGATGCGTCATAAGAGTTTCTTTCTTCTGTAAGAGGATATTTTATACTTCCTTCATATTTTTGTTCAAGTTTGTTAAAGTTAATGTTTGTCTCAATCCCAAACTGATCAGAAAAATAATATCCTGCTATCACACCGTAATAATTGCCAAACGAAGCAGCAACATCCATTTCGGCACCTGCATCAAAAACTTGTTTGTTCATTAACCATGTGCTATTATAAGCAAAATGACCACCTAGCGTAAGTTGTGCAAATGAACTTGCTACAATACTAATTAAAACAAAAAACAAAGTAATTTTTTTCATTTTTTTCATTTTTATAATTAATAATTCAAAACTCAAAACTACTAAAATTTCCAATAAATAATAAAATACTTTTAAAAAAGTGTATAGGCACTTCTTCACCTAAAACTCAAAACTGCAAAACAATTCAACAAAATCAGCTTGTGCTAGATTTACTTTTAAATTTATTCCGGTCGAAAAACCAAACATTTCCGAATCAGACCAATAATATCTTAATCCAAGTTTATTACTATTTAATGATTTCATAAAATCTTTTGCACCAAATTTATCGCCATACATTGTAACAGAATATCTGTAAAATGGTTTATAAATATCTATTCCAAGTTCTGTATAAAGTGTAAACTTTCCGAATAAAAATTCATGAGCTCCAAACACACCCATAACTGAACTTTTTAAAAATGGATCTCCGATGTTTAATTCCTGATAAACTATAAATCTCTCAAAACTATCATATTTTAAAAAGTTAACTCCAACACTAAATTTATGAATCGGAGAAGTTTTCTTGGTAAATCCAAATCCAAATCCATACACTTTAAAATTTGGACCATTTGTAGGCTTTGTAGATGTTCCGAATTCGTGCATTCCAATTTGTGCATTAACAAAAAACCGCCATTTATCTTTAATTAAAACTCTCTTACAATAGTCAATTTCTTCGGTAACATCAATATAACTATACTTATAAAACAAACTTACTGACGGAAGATTCATTCCAATATTAGGCAATTTACAATGTCCGTTCGAAAAATGCAAAGCACCAAAACCAATTCCTAAATATGAATACTCTTGAATTTTGTAAGACAATCCTAATTCTATATTTGCCAATGCAGTTATATGCGAACCTATAAGCATATTTGTTGGATTATCAACTCTATCATAAATATTTGTATGATAAGCAATTCCGACACCTGTTTTTATGTGATAAAACCAATTTTTGCTTAATATTTTATCAAATGAAAACTGAGGAGCAAATCCAACAATATATCCATATTCAATGCTACCCGGATAACCTGCAAAACAAGAAATATAAAAGCTCGGAAAACCATAATAATAATGCCAATATTTTTTGCCATTTAATTTTTCGCCAAAAGATATTTCACCTAAAAAACCAGGACGTAAAGGAGGTAATTGACTATAATTTGGGGCAACATAAGCATTGTGTAAAGATGTTCTTATCTCAGTATTGTTTTGAGAAAAAACTGATATAGAAAAGATAATCAAACAAACTGAAATAAATATTTTCATTATAAACCTAAGTTTGCAGATATTTCTAACATTCTTACTATTGATTTTTCCGCTTTTTTTCTTAGTTCATCATCAACTTTTACTTCCGGAGCTTCGTATTTTAAACAATTATACAATTTTTCCATAGTGTTAAGCTTCATAAAATTACAATCATTACATCCACAAGTTGAGTCTAGTGCAGGAGCCGGTATAAATATTTTATCAGGTCTTGCCTTTTTCATTTGATGAATTATTCCGGATTCTGTAGCAACAATATATTTATGCGAATTATCTGTTTGAGTAAATTTGAGTAAACTAGATGTACTTCCTATATGCTCAGAAACAAGCAAAATAGGTTTTTCACATTCGGGATGAGCAATTATTTTGGCATCAGGATTATCTTGTTTTAATCTAAGTATTGCCTCAAGGTCGAACTCTTTATGTACATGGCAGGCTCCATCCCACAATATCATATTTCTACCTGTAATACTATTTATATAATTTCCAAGATTTCTATCAGGACCAAAAATAATTTTTTCGTCTTCTGGCAAACTTTCAACAATTTGCTTAGCATTCGAAGAGGTAACAACAATATCTGTTAAGGCTTTAATCTTGGCGGTTGTATTAACATAAGATATTACCGTATGTCCGGGATACTTCTCAATAAATTTTGCAAACTCTTCGGCCGGACATGAATCTGCAAGAGAACAACCGGCTTTTAAATCGGGAATAATAACTTTTCGATCAGGCGATAAAATTTTCGCGGTCTCTGCCATAAAGTGCACTCCTAAAAATACAATAATTTCGGCATTTGTTTTTGCTGCCTGTTGCGACAACTGCAAACTGTCGCCAACATAATCCGAAATATCTTGCAATTCACCATCAATATAGAAATGACCAAGTATTACAGCATTCTTTTCAGTTTTCAATTTTAAAATTTCTTTCTTTAAATTTATATCTTTGGGGATATCAATTTTTAAAAAACCAAAATTTTCTAAATCTGAATAATTCATAATATTATTAATATTTTAATAAATTAATTTAAAAATATGATTATTATTATTGTCTGTTAATAACTGTAAAAGTTTTGTCAAATTTAATTAAATTCACTTGCATTAATCAGATATCATATTTTATAAACAACAAAAATAAAAAGTTTTAGTTGATTATCAGCTTTTTAAAAATTTAATAAACACATGTTTGTAATTAATAATAACATCTGTTAATATCTAAAAATTGGTTAAATTGGTTAATAAGTATGTTCATTAATTTCTGTAAAATTAATAATTACTTTTTTGGTATTGTTAAATGTTTTTATACCGTGATTACATTTTAAATATGCAAATTAATTTTTTATTAAGTTTTCTACAAGTATTAACAAAATTTATAAAACTTGTTAATAATTTACCACATTGTTAATCAGCTAGTTAGCATTTTTTTGATTTTATAACTCATTGTTTTACAATAAATTAACATACAGTTAATAATTGTTTAAAACTAATTCTTGCATTTTAATAAGCTTTTGATTAGCAAAAACTTAGTGAAATTTTTTGAAATTTTTAGTTTACTTCATTGTCTCAAATATAGTAAAATTTTAGTTTTGTTAAGAATTACTAATGAGGTCAAGCGTACATATTTTTTAAATGGAAAATTATTTATATTTTCCATTTTTTTTAGTCTGAAAGACTCATTTATTTTAACCTTGTACTGAACGGAGTGAAAGTCAAGGTTAAAATATTGTTGAATATGTTCTTTGGCGTAACCTGTCCCGATCCTCGGGAAGTTTTTGGTGTGTTTCACACCAAAAACTGTGACAAAAGAGAAGTATGCGTTTACCCTGAATCACTTACTACCTTATGTATTTTATAAGAAAAAATAATAAATGTTTGATCATTAACTTAAAGAGAAATACTAAATTTGTTGACTAAGTCCAATTATTATATTTCAAAAATATATTCTGTAGGTGAAACATTATTTTAAATATCTAAGTTTTCTATTGTACTTCCCTATGATTTTTATCGTAAGGGCTCTAATATCACTTATATTAGATGATTTTGACGCTTATTTAATTTTAATGTTTGCATTAAAATGGTCCATTTTATTAATCGCAAGCATTTTTGCATTAGAGTTGATATATTCTTTAGTTGTTTATTTTAGCAATCATAAAAAAAACGATTTTAAGATTATCAGCAATAAATATTTTATTTATTTATTGATTGTTTTAATAGTTGCAACTTGTATGGTTTCTCATCAAGCATTGGAGGGGATTATTATTGGTTATATAGTTTATTTTACTGAAAAAATCAGAGTGGTTTTTTATAGGTTTAAAAAAGAAAAATGATTTTTTACCTCGCCCTAATTACCAAAATATTTTTCTAAAAGCTCAACCAAAGCGGGATACATGTTTTTATATAAATTAGTAATTTCATTTTTATTTGCCCAAAAAACTTTGCTTATATTTTCTTCTGTTTGGGGTTTTAGTGTATAGTTTGCCCTGAAACTCATGGTAAACCAGTGTGTTTCTTTAATTACAAAATTATTTTTTAGGAAGTAAATATGATATGTTTTATCAAAAAAAGCTACGTTTTGTAAGTCATTAATATTTATTCCACATTCTTCGCTTACTTCTCGAACTGCACTTTCTAAAGTCGTTTCGTTTTCTTCTGTTTTACCTTTAGGTAAATCGTTGTAACCAAGCCTTTCTATTAGTAAAATTTCGTTTGATGAGTTTATCACAATGCCGCCGGCAGCAATAATGAATTTAAAATAATGTGTAAAGAAATTATGATATTCATTAGCACTTAAACCATAAATGTTTAATAAAGTATGATTGTTAGTATCTAAAAATAATTTAAGTTCATTTTTTACGGCTTCTTTATCGGAAAAGTTTATTTTTGTCATTGGTTTATCAGAAGGTTTTTCTGATAAAATTAGAGAACTTTTATTGTAAAATATTTTAATCATAAGTTTAAAAAAATGGAACAACTTTCAAAACAAATCGCCGAAAAACTACTACAAATTAAAGCAATTAAATTAGAGCCTGCAAATCATTTTACATGGGCATCAGGTTGGTTTTCTCCAATCTATTGTGATAATAGAAAAACTTTATCGTTTCCGGAAGTTAGAACATTTATCAGAGATGCTTTTGTTAAAACGATAAATCAGGAGTTTGGAGATTTTGACGTTATTGCAGGTGTTGCTACAGGTGCAATTGCACAGGGAGCTTTAGTTGCCCAGGAAATGAATAAACCATTTGTGTATGTTCGCTCAAAAGCAAAAGAACACGGAATGGGAAATCAAATAGAAGGTTTTCTCGAGCAAGGAAAAAAAGTTTTGGTAATAGAAGATCTTATTTCTACCGGAGGTAGTAGCCTCAGTGCTGTTAATGCAATCAGAGAAAATAATTGCGAAGTGGTTGGTATGGCTGCAATTTTTACTTATGGTTTTCAAAAAGCTGTTGATAGTTTTAAGCAGGCCGATGTTAACTTGGTTTCTTTAAGTAATTATAATGCTCTTATCGAACAAGCTTTAAGTACCGGTTATGTTTCCGAATCAGATGTTGAGCTATTAAAAGAGTGGAGAATGAATCCATCGGAGTGGAAAAAGTAATTATTAGGTAAATTTAATATATTATATTTTGAACTGCACAATAGAACGAATGCGTGGAGCAAAGAACATGGAAGATTAAATACTTCATGCTCTTATGCCCCATACCTTAAATAATTCACGATAAGCAATTTATTCATAGAAATATACAATTAAAGTACTATTATAATATGAAACCTCTTGAGATAATCAGCAAGACCTGCAAAATAAGTAATACAGACGAGAAAATATTTAACTTTTATGCCGATTTAAGAAATATTTCACGATTAATTCCTCCTGATGTCCAGGATTGGAATGCAACTGAAGACTCCTGTAGTTTTATTGTTA
Source organism: Bacteroidales bacterium (assembly GCA_016937855.1). GTDB lineage: Bacteria > Bacteroidota > Bacteroidia > Bacteroidales > ML635J-15 > Bact-19. The sequence continues at coordinate 74,589 of JAFGVU010000182.1, forward strand.
AAGGTCAGCGTATGGCCTTGCATATTGTTGAAAGAGACAAATTTAAAACTATAAAAATTCAGGGTGATGATGGCTCTCCTTATAAGTTTACTTTATGGCTGCAGTTAAAAAGCTTGTCGGCATACGAAACAGCTGTGCGAATTGTTGTTAGGGCAGAACTAAACATGATGATGAGAGCTGCTGTTAAAAAACCTTTACAGCAAGGTGTCGATCAAATCATCGATTATATGAAAATGATTCCGTATTAGCAAATCTTTTGAGAACGAGATCTATTTTTTCTAGTTCGCTTACGTGGTAAAACCGGATCTTTACCGCTTTGAGCATAAAGAAGTTGAGTATTTAATGGTAAATCATTTGTGTCAAGTTTGTCTTTACCATCTGTTAGCCATTGTAGGTCAAATGTACTGAGGGTAATATGTTCAGGAACAAATTTTGAATTTTTTATTAATCCAGATTCATACAAATAAAGTATAATTCCTTCATTCGTAACCGATAAATCTGAATATCCTGAATAATCAGAGTCTATGACTTTTGAAATAGGAAAGGTTAATGCTTCATCATAACTCATTCGGATAGTTAAATTTGACCTCTGCCGTTTTGCTCCAGCAATTAATGTAGTTCCTCGCTTTTCTGACCAATTTGTATTCCTGCTATCGGGATTACAAAAAAGTATTCTATTCTTACTTTGATATGGTTCCATACTCATTCTTAACATACTTGCATGGCAAATTGGTTCAAAAAAATTATCCGAATAATGTGGGGCAGACCAATCTGAAACTCCATTTGGACTTGTGCTTACAATACGACGATAATTTTTTGATTCATTTCTAATATTAAATAGGACTTCATTATTTTTTAATTCGACACAGCTTGATTCATTTGGATAAATAAAAGTGTCGTTTGAAGTACAAATAAAATCCCCAATTTTCCAATTTTCCCCAAAATCATCACTATATAAAACCCCTGAAATAGTTGGATAAGTATTTTGTAAGTTTATTGTTGAATCGTTGCCAGCACATTCTGATAACCACATTGGTACAATTAATCTACCATTACTTAATTGAGTACCATGTCCCGGTCCAATTCCAATAATTCGCCATGGGTATTGTTCCGAAATTGAATTAAAAACATCAGTAATATTAATTGGTTCTTTCCATGTTAGCCCATTGTTGTCGCTATTTGTGTAATAAATTCTTGCGTGTTCAATTAAATATAGCAAATGAATCTTATTGGAATATACATCATTTATCGGTACAGGATATGAACACTGAGAATTATGTTCTTGAACCAAAGTTATTTCTTCTGACCAAGAAAATCCATTGTCAGTGCTTTTTTTCATTACAATTGAGGATATATCCCAATCTCCACCCAATCCTTTCCTTGCTTCAGCAAAAGCTAAAACATTTCCATTTGTCGTTGTAACAATAGCAGGAATACGATAGGCTCTGTTACCATTTGTGTTTGATTTAAAAAGTATTTGTTTATTAAAAACGCCAGAATCCTGACTATAAATAATCACTATTTTTAAAACAAAAAACAGGATCACGAGAAAACTTTTTCTAATCATTTTTCCAAAATTATTTAAGCAAATATAGATAATATTTTAGTCCAAAAAATATATTTATGGAATTCCATTTCTCTTTGTATCATAGTTGCGATTTTTAACATTTAAAACTTAAAATTATGAAAACAAAGATTTTTTTAATAGGACTTTTTTTGATGATTTTTTCATCAATTTCTTTTTCTGCTACAATTCAGGGCAGTGTTAGTGATAATTCATCAGGAAACTCAATTTCGGGTGCTGAAGTTACACTTTATAAAATGGGAATTATAATTAGAGTTGCCAAAACCGATAATGTCGGTATGTTTGAGTTTAAAGATTTAGCCGATGGTACATACAATATTAAGGTAAATGCAAGCGGCTATTCAGAATACAATGAAAAGGATATAATTCTTTCGGCAAGTGACTTTCATCGAATGACAATTTTTTTAAAAACTAATATAGTTGCAATAAATGAAATTAAGGATAACAAAATCGAAGTTTTATGCGAAGAGAGTGAGGCTATTGCACCTGTTGCTTTTTATAATTGTAAAACCTCGGCAGATCGTTCAAGTTATGCCGGGGGTGTTGGTTATGCGCAGGATGATTATTATGTTGAACACAATACCGAATCGTATGATTTTATTCAGGAAAACGGGTTTAAAGATGTAATCAACGACCCGCTTTCAACATTTTCTATTGATGTTGACAGAGCTGCTTATGCAAATGTACGTAGGTTTATCAATAATTCACAAATGCCTTATGCCGATGCTGTGAGAATAGAAGAAATGATAAACTATTTCGATTATGATTATGAAACCCCAAAAGGCGAACATCCTTTTGCAACTCATTTGGAGTTAGGCGATTGTCCTTGGAATCCTAAAAGTAAGCTTTTAATGATAGGGATTCAGGGCGAAGAAATGGATTCAGAAAGTATTCCTGCTTGTAATTTGGTGTTTTTAATTGACGTTTCGGGATCGATGAACTCTGAAAATAAATTGGGATTACTAAAAAAGTCGTTTAGGTTATTAGTTGATAAATTGCGTCCTGAAGATAAAGTTTCGATTGTTGTTTATGCAGGAGCAGCCGGTTGTGTTTTGCCTGCAACAAGTGGAAACGATAAAGCAAAAATTCTTGCTTCTCTTGATAAATTAACAGCAGGTGGCTCAACAGCAGGTGGGGCAGGAATTAAACTTGCATACGAGATTGCAGTAGAAAATTTTATCGAAGGTGGAAATAATCGTGTGATTTTAGCCACCGATGGCGATTTTAATGTTGGTGCAAGTAGCGATGGCGAAATGGAAAGACTAATCGAGAAAAAACGCGATTTAGGTGTATATCTTACTGTTCTTGGTTTTGGAATGGGTAACTATAAGGACTCTAAAATGGAAAAACTTTCCAATAAAGGAAACGGTAATTACGCATACATCGATAATATCATGGAATCGAACAAAATATTTGGACAAGAACTTTGGGGAACTCTCTATACTATTGCCAAAGATGTAAAAATCCAAATCGAATTTAATCCAGGTAAAGTAAAAGAATATCGCCTGATTGGTTATGAAAACAGGATGTTAAACAAAGAAGATTTTAATGATGATAAAAAAGATGCAGGCGAAATTGGCAGCGGCCATACTGTTACTGCAATTTATGAGCTTGTATTAAGCGACGCAGAAGGTTCTGCCGGTAGTGTTGACCCTTTAAACTATCAAAATACATCAATCGTAAAAAGTAACGATATTATGACTTTAAAAATCAGGTATAAAAAACCCGATCAGGATTTTAGTCGCTTGATTACTCAAAAAGTAACAGATAACGATTTAAAGAAAACTTCAAACTCCTCTAACTTTATGCTTGCTGTTGCTGTTGCTGAATTTGGAATGCTGTTGAGAGATTCAGAATTTAAAGGAAACTCAAGCTACGACCATGTTTTACTATGGGCTAAAAGAGCTAAAGGAGAAGACACTTACGGATATGTTGCCGAGTTAATTACTTTGGTTGAAAAAACAAAACTATTGTCAAAAGTATAAAACCATCATTTATAGGTGACTGAGGGATTTCGATTTTTCATCGAAATTGTCTCGAAGTCACCTATAAAGTTTTATGGTTTATAAACTACTCCTTTACTGGTTTTTCCGTTTATTTCAATTTTTAATTCATTGTCGAAACGTACATGACGAATAATATCATCTTCGTAAACACATTGTATTTGATTTAGAAACTTTTCATCGAATAGTCCATCGTTTAGAAATGGGTTAATAGTAAAATATCCTACTTTAAAAGAGGTTAAATTGTGGAAAAAATGTGTTCCCTGGCTAGGGTCTATTCTATAGTTTTCTAAACCCGACTCAACAATAATTCTCGAAGCCGAAATATTTGCCCATTTAACAGGTATGCCAAGCGATGGATCTGATGATCCCCATCTACCTGGACCGATAAGAACATAGTTTTCGTCGTTTTCGATGAATTTGCGGTTTAACTTATCAATAATATCAACAGTTTTTGTGTTATTTAAGAAATTAAAATTTTCTGTTTTTACATAAATAATGTCCCTAATGTTTTTATATATACCATTACCGAGCACCGATTCTGAATATAAAATGGTTTCAGATTTGTCAACATTATCCAAATCAATATTAATGTCTTGATCTGTTTCGATGATTGGTCTTATTTGTAATAAACTAAATACTGTTTTTTCGTTGCTTCCTTGTGGAGGAAAATTGACAGCAAATTCTACCTCAATGTGATTATTCATTTCTCGTTTTCCAATTTCCATAAAATCCAATAAAATCTGACTTAATGGAAATGAGTTGTGTTTAAGAATACTGGCAAATGTAACAAGTTTTTGACCATCATACATAACGCTATCCTTTATCATATTGCTTTGATAGTCGTACGTTGATCCAATTTGCCGGAGTGCATTGTCTTTGTGAGCTTCGTCTATGCCAAGCTTAATAATATTTACATCTTCGCTAATGGATGGTACAAATGTTTTTGGATCTAAATTTAGTGCAAAGAAATATTTTTGAGTGTCTCTTAAGGTTAATTCCGGAGCTGACAATTGTAATGTTTTTGCCGGGAATTTAGGTGAGAAACGAATAGTTTTTCCACCATCAACAATATGTTTACCTAATCCTAATGCTATGTTAACAATCCCGTCTTCTGATTTTTCAGGCTCAATAGGGTAAAAATTTATCGATCGAGCAACGCCAGAAAAACTGGGATAAAATCTATCTCGATAAACTGTTCCACATACATCTTGTAAAACAACACCCATTTTTTCTTCATCAATCACATTTGAAGTTGCAGCCATATATGCTTTAGAATCCTTATAAAAGACTGATGCATACACACTTTTTATTGCTTCGGTTAAAAGTTTAATCGTGAGATGTTTGTCATCAACAATATTTGGGATCATGTAAGTTGAATACACTCCAGCAAATGGCTGATAATGGGAGTCTTCTAAACGACTCGAGGATCTGATGGCAATAGGATTGTCGGTGTAAGAAATAAATGAATATAAACTAGTAAATATTCTGTTTGGCAATTTAGCATTTATAAAGTGTTGCAAAATTTCTTCGTCACTAAGATTTGAGATACCAATTTCGTACAAATTATTTATTTCCATAAACTCGTCAAAAATATCTGTACATAATATTGCTGTTCTAGGAATAGTTATGGTAACATTATCGTATTTCTTACGAAGTTTATATTTTTTAATCAATAAATCGGTAAATGCCAAACCCCTTGCCTTTCCACCAATATAACCATCGCCTATACGCGAAAACATTGAATAAGAGTCGAAAGTATTTTGCTCAAACTTGGTTATAACTCCTCTACCACTATTTAAGCGATAGTTAGATATTGCCATATAAATAAATTCGCGAATGTCTTCTATTGTTGCAAAATGATCGACTGTTAAGTGTTTAAACTTGCGTGCCAATAGAAATAATGAACGAGAATTTAACCATTTTGTAATGTGATTCCTAGTTACATGATACTCTAAACATTCGGGCGAAACCTTTAAAATTAGTTCCTGAAAAGATTTTAAACTAGTAGCTGTGCATATTACTTTTTTCTTAACCGGACAGTAAAAATGAAAACTACCAAGGTGTAGATTTTTAATGATAAAGTTTCTTAATTCAAACGAGAAATTCTTTGTGTATTTGCCCAAGAAATCAACATCTATTTTTTCGGCAAGTGCTTTATTGCGGCTCTCTGATGAAAGTAAAAGAAGTGGAACATTTTGATCGATATTTTGAACCGTTTTACAAAGTTTAAGTCCAGCTTCTTTATCAACAACGTTGTCAACCTTGTACCTAACATCGCTGAAAATTCCAAGTATGTTTTCTCTGTATTTATTAAACAATGCCATAGCATCGTTGTAGTTTGTTGCTAGGAGAATTTTTGGACGTCCTCTCATTCTAAGGTTTTGCTGATGTTCGTTGGCTCCTTCGATAGATGCTCGTTGCGATTGGATAAAGAAAATTTTATATAAAATTGGCAACATACTAGAATAGTATCTAATACTATCTTCAACTAATATTACAGCTTGAACACCCATTTCCAAAACGTCATGATTGGCATTCATTTTATCCTCGATAAGTTTAATTATGGCGAGCATAATATCTGGATTTCCAAGCCAGCAAAAAACATAATCGATAGCACTTAGATCTTCTTTTTCTATTTTTTGAGTAATCTCACGCGAGAAAGGGGTTAAAACTACGATTGGAATTTTTTTGTATCTGTTTTTTATTTTTTTTGACAGTTCAAAGGCATTTTCATTGCTAATATTAAGCATTGTAATAACCAAATCAATATCTTTGTTTTTAAGTTTGTCAAAAGCTTTTTCGGGAGTGTCAACCCTAATAAACATGGGCGGGTATCTTAAGCCCAAAGTCATATATTCGTTAAATATTTGCTCATCAATTCGGCCGTCTTCTTCCAACATAAAGTTGTCGTAATTGTTGCAGATAAGCAAAACTTTAAGTATTCGCTTTTTCATTAATTGATCAAACTCGGTATCTTGAAAATCGAGCTCGGAAAACTCAACAGATTCGTCCTGAGTGATTGGAATTTGACTAATATTATAAAATTTCTTGTCTTGCATCTTTAGGATTTTTTAGGTCAAAAATAATAATAGATAATTTATCTGTATCAATTGCAGCATTAAAACTTATGGTTTTTCCTGTAATTTGTTTCCAACTGCCTGTTATTCTGGTCGATTCGTGTATGTGTCCATGTAGTGTTAGTAGGGGTTGTTTTTCTTCGATTAGCTCTTTTATTGCAATGCTTCCAACATTAACATCCAATGGAACATGATCAATAAACATATTATCTAAACCGGCACGGTCGAGATTTGTTTTGTAAGGAGGGGAGTGGAATAAAAAAACAGTCTCATCATAATTTTCAATATCCTGTGTTAATGTTTCTAGATCGTTTTTAATTGTGCTAAACTCAATATCTCTTCCAGGATCAATACTTCGCTTACCTTCTGTTGGATGAACGCAACCCGGATCTACATATCTCGAAACGTCATAAACTTCCCAATCTTTATTTAGAAAAGGTGTTGGAGGAATAAAAGAATAACCAACAATTTTTATCCCTCTATAATCGACAGTTTTAAAATGGATATAATTCCACAATGTTTTATACTGATCTAGTTCAAATTTGTATGCTTCTGTTGCAGGATCGTCATTTCCTAAAATAATGAAAATCTCAGGGTAATCGGAGGTTAATGTTTTTTTTAAATTTTTAAATTCAGGAACCCAAAAATCCTCAAAGAACGAGTCGTTAGTATTTAGCATTTCTTTAAACGAGGGGTACAAATCACCACCCAAAAAAACTGCTTTGGGTTTTTGAGAAATAATTTTGCAAAAAAGTTTGGTGTATCTGTCTTTTTTCCCATGTAAATCGCTTACAAAAAATGCTTCCATATAAAATCGAGGTATTAGTCTATTGTTGATTTAATCAATCGGGCATTATTATGCAAAGAACTAGTCATTATAGCATAACTGTTTTTTTCTTCAATGTCTTTTTGGGTGATAAAGTGTAAGTCGAATAATATTTCGCTATTATCGATTTCATTTTGAAATTTTTTACTGTTTATAATAGCTTTTCCCCATGCATCAAACCAAATTTTAATTTTTTCTTGCGATTGATTATTTCCATCATAATGTACTATTAAATCTATATCACTTGAAATACCGCTTGTAAAGTTTTTTACACTACCAATTAAATAAATTCTATAAATCCCAAGTTTATGAAAATCGACTTCATTAACTGCATTTTCTAGTATTTCTAATCTAATAGATGCAAATTTGTTTGTTCTTTTCGATTCTTCATTATTTGTTTGATTTTTGATTTTTTTAACTAATAAATAGTCGGATAACCTTGCGGCAACAGCATCTAACAGACTCTTTTCTTCATCCAAAAACTCTATTTCTTTGTCGTTAAGTTTATGTGTGTAAAACGTATTAATTATTCCAGATTCAACCTCATCAATAAAAATTTTTGATTGTATTTTGTTTTTACCAAGTTTAAAATATGGTGATTTAATTTTATAACCATCGTAATCAATTAAAACCGAAGTATAACATGGGTATTGCATTGCATCGGCAATTATTCCACAACTTGCAGACAGGACAGTTAAAATATCATTGTTTTCTGCAATGAGTTTATCAATTCTGTATATACAATTTAGTTCTTTTTGCCTTTCGGTTAATTGAGCTTTTTCGTCCATGTCAGCTTTTTTGTTTAATTACTGAAATTCTTTTTTTTCCATCCATTACCACAGTTACGGGATCATTAAATCTTACATGTCGGGCATATTTTAGTTTTTCTATATGGTTTTGATTTTTGATTAAATCCCATTTTATAAAATCGTTAGATCCTCTGTATTGTACTGTAAAATATCCTACATTCATTGATGTAACATTATGAAAAAAGTGAGAACCCAGCGATGCGTCTAACGGGAAGTTTTTAAGACTCATTTCTACAATTACTTTTGCGTTACATATTTGTGGCCAAACAACCGGAATTCCAATAAATTGATCGCGAGTTCCCCATCTTCCGGGTCCCATTAAAATATATTTGCGATTTTCTTTCATTAGTTTCGAGTTGAGTTTTTCGATTTCGGTTGCCATTTCAAGAGTTTTGGTATTGTCAAAATTTTCCGGATCGATATAAATGATGTCGGTAATATCTTCTACTGATCCATTTCCCATACTTTTTTCAGAGAATAGTATTACATCGTCATAGTCGAGACTATCTAGGTCAATATTGTAGTCATCGTCATTACCGACAAGTGGTTTTATTTGTAACAAGTAAAATGATGCCTTAGAGTCTTTGTCTTTGTTTAGGTCGATGGCATACTCAATTTCGACGGGAGAACCAAGTGCTTCTCGAATAATTTCGAGTAATTTTGTTAGTGTTTCGGCAAGAGGAATATATTCGTATCTTAATATATTTGCAAAGTTTATCACAAGTGGACCATAAGTGTCTGTTCCGGGAACAATTCTCTCATTGTCAATATCATAAACCGATGCAGAGTGTTTTATTGTTCCATGTTTTAGGGCATCTGTAATTTCCATGCGAGCTAATCCTGCATCCTCACCCTCTATAAGATTTGGTTCGGAGTTTTTTAAATTTACAGCAAAGAATTCAACTTGCGATGTTTTGTAAATGTCTTTCTGAGAGTTTATTTCAATTTGTGGATATTTTGGCGAGAATCTAAAAGTTCGTTCTCCTTCCACTACATAAGTGCCAAGACCTACTGCTAACACCGCAAAGCCTTCGTCTGGCTGCATGTGTGCAACAGGATAATAATTGTGCGATTGGGCAGTTCCACTAATGTGTGGGTAAAAAACATCATCATAATGATTACCAACCACTTCTTGTATCACAACAGCCATTTTTTCCTCTTCAATTTTATAATGGACTGCTTCGAAATAAGTTCTAGCACTATTAGAATAAATAGATGCATATACAAGCTTAATGGCACTATAAACCTGCTCTAGTCGTACACTAATGTCGGGATGATTATTTGGTAAAATATATGTAGCAAATATTCCTGAAAATGGTTGCATTAGAGAGTCTTCAAATAAACTTGAGCTTCTAACGGCAAGAGGTTTTGTGATATTTTTAAGTAAAATTCTTAACTTCTTTTTTAGTGAGGCAGAAAGATCGGATTCTAAAAAAACTTTTTTAAGATTGTTATAATCATTTTCTTCAAAAATGACATCTTGCAGTTTATTTCGTTCTATAAAATAGTCAAATTCGTCTGATCCGATTATGGAGGTTTTAGGAGTTGTTATTTTAATGTCAGGAAAGAGTTTGGATAACTCAAAATGGTGAATTAAAGTGTTTATAAATGCAATACCTCTACCTTTTCCACCTAAAGCACCTGTTGATAAGCTAACAATATTTTTTTCGTCGTTTATTGCTTGTTCTTCGAACGGTACGACCTTTCCTTTGTTTTGCTCGTTACGATGTTTGTTTATTGTGCGGATTAAAAACTTGCGTAATTCTTCAGCATCGTCAAAGTCTTGTGTTTTATAAGATGAGATGTTTTTTGCAATTTGTATTTCACCACGAGCCATCAACCATAACGAGAAATGATTGCGTTGTCCATGATATAGCAATGATTCTTCCGGAATCACTTCAAGGTTTTTTTCAAATTCTTTAAGAGATTTAGCAATTACTATTTGCCGTCCGTTTCTGTCGCGATAAACAAAATTTCCAAAGCCTAAAAAATGTCGGATAAAACTTTTTATATCATGCGAAAGAGTTTCGGAATTTTTATTGATAAAACTAGCATTTAATTGATAAGCCTTTTTCGCATTATCGGACTCTGAAGATTGTAAAACTACAGGAAGGTCTGGATAATCATTTTTTATGTAGGATATTAATTCAATACCGGCATCGTCGCAACACTTTCCGGCTTTGGGGTAGCTAACATCCGAAATCACACATAATAAGTATTCTTTATACTTTTCGTAAATCGAAATTGCTTCTTCGTACGATTGAGCCAAAAGTATTTTTGGTCTTGCACGTGATTTTAAGATTTTATATAATTCGTCAACATTTGTCTCCTCAATCAAATCCTTGGTTTGGGTTAAAATTACCTGATATAACAGCGGTAAATATCTGGAATAGTATTTTGCGGAATCTTCAACTAAAAGAATAACTCTAACCATACCAATTGTTGTATCGTTTTCGGCATTTACTTTATCTTCTAAATGTTTTAGCATTGTGAAGAAAATCTTTGAGTCGCCGTTCCAAACAAATTGTTTATCGATGTTTTCTAATAGACTTGGTTTTTCTTCAAATATTGCAATATCCTGATTGTTGTTCAGTAACATGTAAACAGGAATATATGGAAACATTGAGTTGATTTGACGGCTTAATTCTATTGGTGTTTTTTTATCAATACCCATCATTAGAATCACCAGGTCGTAATGCTTATTTTTAAGATGTTCTAAAGCTTCCATATTGTTAGAAACACCTGTAATTCTAGGAGTAGAAGTTAAATTTAGGTGATGATATTCACCCAAAATATATTCCGAAAAACGTCCTTCCTTTTCAATTATATAGGCATCGTAAAGGTTAGCAACCAAAAGAATCTCTTTAACTTTAAATGGCATTAAATCATGGTAAACATCTCGGTCCGAATTGTGCTGTGAGATAAATTTAGCCATTAACTGATGATTGTCTTTGAGCTTTTCAAGACTATGGTTTTCAATCGGTTTTTTAATTTGTTCCTTAAAAACAGTTTTGGCAATCTGAGAGTTAATATAGCCGGAAATTATGTTTGAAAGATTATTAATAAGATCTCTTTCTTCCTTTAAAAATGGTCCTTCATCAAGATTTGGGAATTTTTTATCGTAAAATATCGATATAATACCATTTTCACCATCAATAGTTACAAAACTCTGACTTAGTTCCCATTCACTAGAAACAAAATTGGTGGATAAATATTTTTTCCCTTTGTATTCAATGCTTGCAAAAGTGTTTTCGGGATATTGCCAAGCATTAGGTAAAATCAAACTTATGTGTTTGAGGGTTTCTTCAATTGATTTGTTTTCTTTTATTATTGCAGTTGTTTTGTTTATACACATCAACTCTTTGAGGCGTTCGTTGCTCTCAGCAATAATTTTGTTTAATGTTTTTTTATCATCCATTTTAACGCGCTTTAGGAAGCAATAAATTTAACAAAAAAATTGATTACAGACAGCATTGTTTATTGATTAGTGCTCAAGAACATCTTTTGAGAAAAAATATTGGCAGAAATTTGTCGATGCTTAGTGTTTTATGCTTCCAGGTTCAAGTTTGTATTTGTAATAGTAGGCCGATGAGCTCTTATAAGGATAAGTACCAACCCTATATGCGCTGCTATCTTCACAGAATTTGTAATACTCATCTGTTATAAATTCTGTTTGAGGATAATTAGTGATTTTTATGGCTCGAAATTCGTTTTCGATATGCTTGGGAGCTTGCATATCTTCGTTAAAACTATATGTGATTCTATTACGATATTGTAGCGGACTTTCTTCGTATGAAAATTGAGAGCTAATTATTTCTTTTGGCTTAGGGAAGCGCAATAGGTTGCAGTCGCGATATAATTCGGTTTGTAAAAAGAAACCATAAAACAGTTGATAAGAGTTTGGTGGTATGCAGATAATTCGCTCTTCATTGAACTTTACAACACCAATCGATTGTTCTGTAAGGTTTTTGGGCGTAACACCTGCAAATTTTATCGATTGTAGTTCCTGTATTTCTTCGTCGGTAGATGAAGTAAACAAAGAAACCTTTGGGGCTTCGTAATATCTGTTTTGGAAATAGGTTTGTGCAAAACCATTAATTATCAAATGAGATAGTTTTAAGTCTATAAAAAGCTCTCTCTCTGTTTTATTATATATGATAAAACTTCCATTTCCCCCTTCTCCCCATAAATCGTAAGAGATGCTTAAATCATCATTCTCAAAGAATAAATAATCCTGTGTTTTTTGTAAATCTTTTGATTCAGTTTCAACTAATTGATAGTATGTTTGAGAAGTACATGCACTTAAAATTAAAACCACAGAAACTATGAGCAATTTAGAAATTTTATTCATGACTTTACAATGCTAGTTTGGTTTCACAATATAGCAATTTAATTTACACAAATTTTATTTTTACGTAAATTACTTTTTTATTTTTGATAACAAATAATCAATCGAAAATTTTCCCGGACCGACAAATAAAATGGTTAAGTAAACTAATAGATACATTAAACCTAATTCTTTGGCAGAGAAAGGGTCGGCTTGATGAAATACTAAGGCAGCAACAATCATCGAAATAATTAATGGAATTGTTGAAAGGCGTGTACCAATTCCAATAATGATAAAAATAGAACAAATAAACTCGGCAAAAACAATTAAAAAGAATGATGTTTTTACTCCTAATCCTATTGGATCAGGAAACATAATCTCGTCACCTGAAATCAGCATTTGAAATTTTGGCCATCCATGTGTGAGCATAAATAATCCTACAAAAACTCTGAGAAGTAAAAGCCAAATATTTAAGATATTCTTATTGTAGTTTATTGTAAATATGTCTTTAAGTTTCATGTATTATTAACATGAAAATAAGCAAAATGTTTAATTTATATTTTGTTTCAACATTGCTTTTTCTTTGCTAAAATCTAATTGCGGATTATTGGTGATTATATCTTCAATTTCATGAATTGTACTTTGTGTAAATTGTTGATATTCAGTAGTTTTTGTGTTATATGGACGATGATTAGCGGCTCTGACAATCCTTTGTATGCGCTTGTTTAGTTCAATGGTCTTTTCATCAAAATAGGTTTCGCAAAATTTCTCAAAGATATAATCAATTGCTTGATTAGAGGGATGCACCATATCTTCGTTGTAAAATCTGTAATCGCGAAGTTCATCCATCATTATTTCGAACGAGGGAAAGTATGATAAATTTTCATTCTTTCGCAGCAAATCATTTAATGAAACTATTAGTATAGACTTGCTTAACTGATTTGCAATAAAACCGTCTCTCTTATGACGTACCGGACTAACAGTGAAAATGTATTTGGCTCGTGGATTAATTTTCGACATTTTTTGAAAAAACAAATCGAAGCTTTTTGTAATTTCTTCTGTGTTAAGCATGCGTCTTTTAAAAAAACTATCGGGTTGTTTATGACAATTAGTTACTATTTTTTGATTTTCTGCCAGCTCATAAATAAAAGATGTTCCCAGACTAATAAATATATAATCTGCCGACGAAATGAAATGATTTGTTCGTTCTATTGATGAGTTAATTTCATTTAAACATGTGTATTTATTCGAATCAGAGAAATTGCTGTGAAAATTATAATGATTCCATTGACCATTAGAAAAAAAGAGTTCAGATTCCTCGATTTTTCTATTTTCAATTGCATAGCTCAAGGAGTTTATTAAAGATACAGGATTGTAACTAATACCTAAAGGATTTACGCTAACATTAAACTTGTTTTTAAGTAATTTTTCCCCGATGTTTTCGGCAAAACACGAGCCAATAAAAAGACATTTTTCGGAATGCGTAATTTTAGGGTTATATTTCGGTATAGTGATTTTTGTAATAAGTTTCATAATAATTTTTTTACTCCTATTTGGAATTAAAGGATTTATTTTTACAAATTTATGAAATTAAGTGGTTTTTAAAAAAACAATTGTTTTTCCTAAAGTCCAATACCATTATTAAACATCCTCAGTCAACAAATCATCAACTTAAATTGTTATAATTGCATGATAAAAGACATTTTTTTATTAATGCGACATGCATAAATTTGCAACTCGAAACAAATAATAATTTATATTGATATGAACAATGCAATTTTTAGTTTTAACAAACCGCAAAACGAGCCGGTTTTAAAATATTTAGAAGGTAGTAACGAAAGAATTCAGCTTGAGAAGGAGCTTGAGAGGTTAAGTAATACTGAAATTGAGATTCCGTTAATAATTGATGGTAAGGAGATTTATACCGGTAAAACAGGCAAAGTAGTAATGCCACATAACCACGGGCATGTTTTAGCAACATATCACATGGCTACCGAGAAGGAGGTTAATATGGCAATAGAAGCTGCTTTAAGGGCAAAACCTATGTGGGAGAATGTTTCTTGGTTAGAGCGTTCATCTATAATGCTTAAGATTGCTAAATTGTTGTCGGAAAAATACAGGGCAACGATCAATGCTGCAACCATGCTGGGTCAAAGTAAAAATATTTATCAAGCCGAGATAGACGCAGCTTGTGAGACAATCGACTTTTTAAGGTTTAATGTCTTTTTTGCTTCACAGATATATCAGCATCAGCCAAGCTCTGACAATAATCAATTTAACAGATTGGAATACAGGGCTTTAGAAGGTTTTGTTTTTGCAGTTTCTCCATTTAATTTTACCTCTATAGCTTCGAATTTGAATATGGCTCCGGCAATGATGGGAAATACAACAGTATGGAAACCTGCAACAACTTCATTATTGTCTAACTATTTTCTTATGAAAATTTTTGAAGAAGCCGGAGTACCAAATGGTGTAATAAACTTTGTGCCGGGTTCGGGTAGTATGATTGGACGTACTGTTTTAGCTCATAAAGAATTAGCAGGAGTTCACTTTACAGGCTCTAACAATACATTTAATACATTGTGGAAAGGAGTTTCTGATAATTTGACAAATTATCGTTCTTATCCAAAACTTGTTGGCGAAACAGGAGGTAAAGATTTTATTTTTGTTCACAATTCGGCTAAAGCTCGCGAAGTTGCTACAGCAATTATTGCAGGAGCTTTTGAGTATCAGGGACAAAAATGTTCGGCCGCCTCGAGAGCTTATATTCCTGAGTCAAAATGGCCTGAAATAAAAGCCGAGGTTTTGGAATTATACAAAAAAATCAAAATAGGAGGTCCTGAAAATGTCGAGAACTTTTTTAACGCAGTAATCGATAAGGGATCGTATGATAATATTCTCTCATATATTGATGAGGCAAAGAATTGTGGAGATTGTGAAATAATTGCAGGAGGAAACTCGGATAATTCAAAAGGATATTTTGTTGAGCCCACAATAATTGTTACGAAAAATCACGACTTTACAACAATGAAAGAAGAAATATTTGGTCCTGTTATGACTATTTATGTTTATAAGGATGACAAATATATCGAAACTTTAGAAATTTGTGACAAGACTTCTCCTTATGGTTTAACCGGGGCAATTTTTAGCAATGATAAGTATGCTATGGTTCAGGCATGTAGAATGTTACGCTATGCTGCCGGGAATTTTTATATTAATGATAAACCTACCGGAGCAATGGTCGGATTGCAACCATTTGGTGGTGCAAGAGGTTCTGGTACAAACGATAAAGCAGGTGGTCACTTAAATCTTTTACGATGGACAAGTCCCAGAACAGTTAAAGAAACTTTTGTTCCGGCAACAGATATTTTATATGATTATATGAAATAAAACTTTAAATCCGCATTATGTGTTATGACTTTTTAATAGATTTGCTAATGCATAATGCGGTTTAAAATCATTTCTCGATATTGTTCTGAATTTTTAGCGTCATTTCATCAAGACCTTCTGAAATAATTTTATCATATTTTTCGTGGAATTCGTCAAAAGCTTTTACGATTGCTTTTCCGTTTTCTGTTAAAACAGTTTGTCCACCAGATGCACCACCTCGTTGCTTTTCAAGAATTTTGAATCCAAGCATCTCTTCGATTTTAACAAGATTATCCCATGTTTTTCGATACGACAAACCTAATTTTTTAAGAGCATCATTCAAGCATCCGGTTTCATCTATAGCTTTAAGCAGACACCATTTTCCATCTCCAAGCACACCATCCTTATCATCGGTTTCGAGCCAAATTTTATATTTTATTTTTATAGACATACAACTCGTTTTGGTAAGACAGTGTAAATATAGTTAAAAATTTTTGTAAGTATCTAAGTATATTATCTTTCTGTTGACGTGCTCATGTGCAAGTTCGTGGTTTTCTCTTGCCGACGCGCCCCTGCATCCCTCATTTCGACCTCCGATAAACATCGGAGCAATGGCCTAAAGTTAGCCTGCCCTCACTAGCGTAGAGGTTTAGTCTCTCTTTTTGGCTTAAATAATCACAATTTTTCTTCGGATAATATCATTATTCGCGGTTTTGATTCTAATAATATATATCCCCTTGAACAAATCTTTAATGTTGATTAAAATATATGAATTGCGATACCTCTTTGAGAAAACCAGTTGTTTTTTGGTATCAATAATTACTACTTCCTTAATTTTGTTTTCAGACCGAATACTGAGCAAGTTTTTTTCGGGATTTATTGAAATATCAATAGAGTCGTTTACTTTCGTTTCGACAATAAGCACTGTGTCGGAAATTGCAATAGCAGGATAAAATGATAACAAAACAGCAAGGCTTGCATAATCAGGCTTCGGCCCCAATCCTTTTTCAAAATCATGAGATTGTTTACGTATCGGCAAATTTGATGTCAAATCATTAGTCCATTGTATTTCTTCGTAGTGTTTATTTAGAAAGCTTTGCTTAGTTGAATCGTTTGTATGAATCAGTTCATAGAGAGAGTTAGAAATTATCCGTACATCGTAATTATAAAAACTCCAAAATGGAAACCCTCCGGTTAATGAGGTAATAGATAAATCAGAAGGCCCATATCCAAAATTTACTCTGTTTGCGTATCCAACCCGATACCATCCGTTTGCACCATCAAAAAAATTTGAGAATAGAGGAAATTCAAAATCTTTATTAAAAACATTGTAAGCATATTGATTTGCAAACATTGCCATAATATCTGTAGTCGGGAAGTCGAATCCTAATATATCTTTGGTGTCATAAAGTGTTTGAAAGACATTTACAAATCTTCTGGCATGACTGATATCCCATCCTATGTTTGCGGACTTAGCAACATCATCTTCAGTGGGATAGATATCAGGGTTTAGATATGCTGAAAATTTATTGTCGGGATAATCGTCCAAAATTCCGTTATCGAAATCTGCTCCCCACACAAGAGAATCCTTAAAATTTGTAGCAAGTGTAGTGCTGATACGTGAAAGAATTAGTTCGTTTGCGGTTGGCAAATATTCATTTTTATAGAATTCGAAGTTTGACACTTTTCCAACCAAACTACTATCGATGATATAGGCGGCGGCAAAAGAGCTCAATCCGGCAATAATCCACAAATCGGAGTCTGTAATGCTGTTGCAATATACTTTTGAATCATTATTCCCACATTTATAATCGAGTAACAAATCGATTAACTGTTTATGTGTTAAACGAGTTGGAATAGGTTTGTTGTCATATTTACAATTCCATCCTTGTAGTTGAAAAGGACCGACGTTTTTAAACTCTTCACCGGAAATTTCATCAAAAACATTAGCTCCAAAAATCCATCGATGATAATGGCTGTCCAGGACATCAGAGTATAAATTTGCAAAATATATCATTTTTTCTGTTCTGTTTTCGACAGAAATTGAGGCTATATTAAATATTGCATCGGAAACTAAAGCTAAAAATTGACTAATTGCCAAAATATTCTCTTTTGAGAGATTAATACTATCATTTCTATCTAACCAAACATAATAATTTTTATCAAAAAACATTGTTGTATCAACCGGTTGCTCCAATGGGAAAAAGTGTGCAAATTTATACCGGTCTAAAGAGTCAATTGTATTAAGAGCGCCCAAATACACATCAAGCATATCATCAACTAAATCATATTTTTTTTGATTAAAGGCATACTCTAATAAAACATTTGTATTAATCTGTACATTATACAAATTGTAAGTGTTTTTATCGGATGTTTTTACTAAATTTTCGACATATGGTTTATATTTAATCCAAAACTGATTGATTGAGTCCTGAAACGACATGGTATTTGTTACACTATCAATCGACAAGTTTTGGGAAACGAGGCCGATATGGATAAAAACAAATAGAACAAAAACAGAAAAAGACTTACCTATTGACATATCAGCAAATTAGAATTTGTTTTCAATTTGCAAAGATATTAAGAATATTTATAATTGTTTCGCTGGGTTTTAATAATACAGACGATTTGGGATAAAATCTTGCAATGGGAAGTCGATATTTTGTCACTGTTTTTGACACTTCGCGAAAAGCTCAGTGACCATCAAAAACACCGCCAAAAATAGATTGTCTTTTGCTAAAATTTATATTAAGGTTAAGGAGAGATAAGGTTTCAAAGAGATAAGGTTTTGATGAAGCTCTCCGAACCTAAATATACTCTGTATGGTCGGCTGCTATGTACCGTGCGAAAAAGGAGTCCATGGAACACTGTAGTATTAGCTGTGAGCTAAATTTTATGATTTTGTCCCGAATTAAAAATTAAAGGATTAGTAAATTTCATTTTTCATTGATTAAAAGTCAATTCTAAAATCCCAGCCTGCTCCGATAATTTTCGGAGAAAACCATCGAACCGAGTTTAGGAGCTCGACGCGATGCTGTAAGCGGTGTCGAAGTGAAGTCAAAATAATTAAATGATGTACAAATTACAAAAAAGGTATTGGAACGTAAATACTACTACCAATATTACCCGCATGAATCCCCGCATGGTATAATAGTGTTGTTATGCACAGGCATTTAATTACTCTAATAGCCAATCAACAACATTTATTTTTTTGATTCCATTTATGTTTGATTTATCAAAGTCAAGTGTTAGAAGAAATTTTGGATAATTGTCTTTTATGTTTGCAAATGCCGAAACTTCACGATTGTATGTTTTTTCGTCATTAACTGTGAATGCAACTTGATAATATTCACGTTCATTATTTGATTTTTGTACTACAAAGTCAATTTCTTTATCGTTATGTTTCCCAACATAAACTTTTCCCCCGCGTCTTAAAAGTTCAAAGAATACAATATTTTCTAGCTTGTGGCCTAAATCTGAATCATATTTATTTGTAACAGTAATGTTTCTCAAACCTAAATCAACTACATAATACTTTTCGTTTGTAGAAAGTAGCTCTTTCCCTTTTATGTCATAGCGAGGAGCTGAATACAAGATATAAGACTGAGTAAGAAAATTGAGGTACTTTATAATAGTATTATGAGAAATTTTCTTTTGTGAATTATGATTTAATTGGGCAGCAATGTTTGTTGGAGAAACATAAGAGCCAACAGAATCAAATAGAAAACTTATAATGCGATGCAGATTATGAACATTTCGTAAATTATGACGCTGAGCAATATCTTTGATAATAACTGTATCATAAATTGACTGAAGATAATCATTTACTAGGTCTTCATTGTTTTGGGAAAGAGTTACTGCTTCAGGAAAACAACTCTCATTTATATATTTTCTAAATAAACGATCTGTATTTTTTTCATTACTGAAAGCAGAAGCATATTCTTTAAAAGAGTATGGATGTAAATTTATCGCAACATATCTTCCTGTCAAAAGTGTAGCCAACTCACTTGACAGTAAATAGGCATTAGAACCAGTAATATATAGATCAATATTTTTTTTAGTAAAAAGACTGTTAACTAGTTTTTCAAAATCATTTATAAGCTGAACTTCATCTAAGAAAATGTAATATTTTTTTTGCGGATTGACTTTTTCGATTATTTCGTCGTATAGTGTTGTCCAGTTCGTTAGATGCAAGTTTTCTCTTTCTTCGAAGTTGAGGAATATAATATTTTTAGAATTTACCCCGCTCAACAATAACTCATTTTTAAAAGCTTCTAAAAGCGTTGATTTCCCACAACGTCTAACTCCTGTAATGACTTTTATTAAGTTTTGGTCTTTGAGTTGACTCAACTTTTTTAGGTATGTTGATCTTTCTATCATCTTATCGTTTTTACAAAGATAAATAGTTATTGACGAAAAAGCAAATTAATCTGAATTTTAGTCAATAAGTGCGTTTGTTTGCTCATAACTAGGACACACAAAGATATTTTTAACTCTGATACTGGTCGAAGCTCACTGCATCGCGCTGATCTCTCCGCCAAATGGCGGTTATGTTGTCACTGTTTTTGACAATTCACATAATAATCCTTTTGTCATGATTTTTGGGTTGCTTGAGCACCAAAAATGCATTCCAAAAGAAGTTTTGTGGCATATTTTAACCCTGACTTTCACTGCGTTCAGACAGGGTTAAAATAAATGAGTCTTTCAGACTCAAAAACAACATCTAACTTCTGGGAATATTCCCATATTTTTGTCACTGTTTTTGACACTTCGCGAAAAGCTCAGTGACCATCAAAAACACCGCCAAAAACGAATTATCTATTAATAAAATATTCTATTAAGGTTAAGCAGAGATAAGGTTTTAAGGGGATAAGGTTTTGATGAAGCTCTCCGAACCTTAATGCTTATTTTCCCAGAGTCTATGCTAATTTTCGACAAACAGCACATTCTATATTTTAGTGTCAGATAACTAAAACACAATTTATTGAAAATTACAATATTTTATATAGTTTTGTGTTATAATAAATAATAAATTAAGGTTAGTTAATATTTCTTTTTACTGATATGCTTATAAAAACTTGTTATTTTGCTCTCTTTCTTTTGTTTACTTTGCATTTGTATGGTCAAAAACACACAATAAGCGGATATGTCGAAGATTTGGAAACAGGAGAACGACTTATTGGAGCATCAGTATATGATGCCGAAAATCCTGCTCATGGTACGTCAAGCAATGTTTACGGGTTTTATAGTTTAACAATTCCTGAAGGTGAGATAAAACTTACCGCAAGTTTTGTAGGATTTAATACAATAGTTCAAACCATACAACACAATAAAGACACAGTAATTAATATTAGTTTATCGTCACAAATTATTCTTGATGAAGTTGTTGTCAGTAGCAAAAGAAATGAGGTAGAAGATGTACAAATTAGCAAAATAGATATTCCTATTCAGACCATAAAAAAAATGCCAACTTTAATGGGCGAAACCGATGTAATGAAAGCTATTCAACTTTTGCCTGGGGTACAATCAGGAACAGAAGGAATGAGTGGGATTTATGTTCGCGGTGGTGGTGCTGATCAAAACTTAATGTTATTAGATGGTGTGCCGGTTTATAATGTTAATCACTTGTTCGGATTTTTTTCGGTCTTTAATGGAGATGCTATTAGTGATGTAAGTCTGACTAAAGGAGGATTTCCGGCTCGTTATGGTGGACGACTATCATCAATTATTGATATTCGCATGAAAGAAGGCAATATGTATGATTATAATGCCGATGTTTCTGTTGGATTGATTGCATCTCGTGCAACGATAGAAGGTCCGATAGTAAAGGGAAAATCATCATTTATCATTAGCGCAAGACGAACATATCTTGATGTAATTGCTATTCCATTTGAAATGCTTTACAACAAAATTGAGAAGCAAGATCCATTTATCGCAGGATATTTCTTTCACGATTTTAATGCAAAATTAAATTATAAATTTTCCGGTAAAGACAGGATATATCTTAGTTTTTATGGTGGTAAGGATAAGGCTTTTGCAAAATTTAAATCTAAAGATTTTTCTGGAAATTTAACAGGCGAAGATAAGTTTAATCTAAACTGGGGAAATTTTGTTACAGCATTTAGATGGAATCACATTTTTACACCAAAGCTATTTTTAAACACTACTGCAACATATACTAAATTTAATTACGGAATCGGGCAAAACAATTATTCATTGTGGGCTGATCCGAGCAGTCCCACGGGAGAGCCATACAGAAATACTTCGACATCAGAGTACGATAGTGGTATCAGAGACCTCGCTCTAAACTGTGATTTTGACTGGATAATAAACACAAACCTACAGTTTAAATTCGGGGCTAATGCTATTCGACATTATTTTAATCCCGGATACTCAATAAACTCACAATCGTGGGGCACTACAACTGCCGATACAACTTATGGTTATACAAATATCATAGGGAATGAATTTGCAACATATCTTGAATCAGAAATAAATATTGGGAAATATATTGCACTTAATCTTGGCGGACGATATGCTGCTTATCAAATAAATGACACAACTTTCTTTTCGCCTGAGCCACGTTTGTCTGCAAGGTTTCTGATAAACAAGAAACTCTCTTTTAAGCTAGCTTATTCACAAATGCAGCAGAATATTCACTTGTTAGCAAACTCAACTGTTGGCTTACCTACAGAAATTTGGGTTCCAGCAACAAAAAATGTTTTACCGCAAAAATCGACACAATATGCAGGAGGGGTTGCATTTAAATTATTAAACAGACTTGACATTACCGTGGAAGGTTTTTACAAAGAAATGACAAACTTGGTTGAATACAAAGAAGGTCAGAGTCTGTTCTTTAGTTTTGATGATACAGAAGTTGATAATGCTGAAAGCTGGGAATCAAAAGTTGAGCAAGGCAGAGGTTGGTCGTATGGAGCCGAAGTGTTTATTCAGAAAAATTACGGCAAACTAAATGCATGGCTGGGATATACATTATCGTGGAGCAATCGACAGTTTGAAACAATTTCTTTTGGACAGGTTTTTCCGAGTAAATTTGATAGGCGACATGATATTTCGTTAAACTTGAGTTATAAACACAACGACAAAATTGATTACGGACTTACCTGGGTTTATTCGAGCGGAAATAATATTACAGTTGCAGGATCTCAGTATCTAACTTTGAATGGAGTAAGTATTTATAGTAATAATGAAAGTCATTATGCCGGTCCAATACCTGCAGGTTATTATGGTCATCGTAATAATTATCAAATGCCATCAAATCATCGTCTTGATTTAGGAGTAAATTTTCATAAAGAAAAACCCAAAGGAATTCGTACTTGGAGCATAAGTGTTTACAATGCATATTGTAGATTAAATCCTTTTTACGTTGATGTTTATTACAACACTTTAAATGGTACGACTAGCTTAATGCAGGTTTCAATGTTTCCAATAATTCCATCTGTTAGTTATAATTTTAAATTCAAATAGTCCAATGAATACAATAGTTAGAAATTTAATAATAAATACAGGCAAGACATTCCTGTTTTGTTTGTCAGCAATTTTTCTCTTGATTTCATGTGAAAAAGAACTTAAAATCAGACCCGACGATTTTCCGCCAATGCTTGTGTTAAATGGAGTTGTTGAGCAAGATTCGATTTTCTGTATAAACGTTTCGCGAACTGCAAGTCTAAATGAAACAGTTATGCTTCGAGATCTTTTTGTGACTGATGCCAATGTAAGCTTGTATGATGGAGATAATTTCTTGGAAACAATGCAGCACGATTCTTTAGGGTTTTATTCATCAACAAATACTGCTCAGTGGGGTCATAAATATAGTATAAAAGTTGAGAAGGGCGATTATCCT
Source organism: Bacteroidales bacterium (assembly GCA_016937855.1). Taxonomy (GTDB): domain Bacteria; phylum Bacteroidota; class Bacteroidia; order Bacteroidales; family ML635J-15; genus Bact-19. Next base: position 98,452 of record JAFGVU010000182.1, read on the forward strand.
GTTGCAGTAGCAAATCTAGACTTTAGTAATGCACCAAACTTTGAAGTTAGTAATTTCACATTTGAAAGACATGATTCTACTTACACATATGATACTACAAGCAGTAGAAATGAAATTTTACTGCATGAATTTTTTGTTTACTACGATTTAAAGTTGTCGGACAATGGCGAAGAAAACAATTTCTATTCATTTATTGCAATGACACAAATACAAGAGATTATGTTTTGGAATTATGGTAGTGAAGACGAGTATATTGAACTTAACGAATTGAATTATGGAGATGCTGGTGTTTACTTTGAAGATTGGTCATATTGGGACAAATATAATGAACAACATTATGGAGGATATAGCTTTGGCTCTGAAACATATGGATTTGGCGCAATTGACGATAAATTGTTTAATGGGCAAGAGATAATCTTTGACTTTTATACATTTTTTCGAACGTCAGAAATTGAGACATTTAGTTTATCAGTGAAATCATATCCAGAGGGTTTAATTAAGTATTTTGAGACATGTGAGCTATACTATGATGTTTATGACAATCCCTATGTTGAACCTGTTAACATATACTCGAATGTGGAAAATGGAATAGGTTTTGTCTGTGGAATCCCTAGTAGTAAAATTGTTTTTGATTTGGAATAAAAACAGCTCGTCAGTTAAACCAACGAGCTGTTTATTATTTGATTTTTTGGGTTTTGATTTTTGAAATTTAAGTTTATTTCCTTATTTCCATTTCCTTAATCAGATTACTTGCACCGGCGTATTTGTCGATGATAAACAATGCGTACCTGATGTCGAGGGTAATATTTCGGCACATTTCGGGATCGTACATAATATCGCTCATTGTTCCTTCCCAGTTACGGTCGAAGTTTAAACCAATAAGTTCGCCATTTGCATTAATTACCGGGCTTCCTGAGTTCCCGCCGGTTGTATGATTTGTTCCGATAAAACCAACATGCATAGTGCCGTCAGCATCTGCATATTGTCCATAATCTTTAGCGTAATAAAGCTCTTTTAATTTGTCCGGCACATCATAATCATAAATTTCAGGATTATCTTTTTCGATTATACCGTCGAGAGTCGTAAAATAATCATATTCTACTCCATCTTTCGGAAAATAATTATCAACATTACCGTAAGTAACACGTAGTGTAAAGTTAGCATCGGGGTAGAATAAACGATCTGCTTCAAACTCCATCTGAGCTTTCATGTAAATTCTATCGAGACTGTCGAGCTGTGCTGTATAATTGTTATATTCTGTTGCTAACTGATTACGATAAACATTTAAATAATCCTTCATCAACAAATAAACAGGGTCTTTCATAATTTTTTTATAAGATTTTGCTGATAAATTATCTACAAATTCATTAAATTTTTCCTGATTTGTTAATATCGATTTGTTAAACATATAACATGCAAATGCCTCGTATTTATTTTCGGCTTTTTTTGTGATTTTCTCAAAATTTACAAAAAATTCAGGATGAAACTCTGCGGAAATATTTTCCATGTATAGTTTTGTCATTTCGGCAAATATTTGTTTGTCGGTAGCTTCGTTATAATCTTTAAAATGAGCATCGGCAATTGCTTTAGCTTCTTTCTTAATCAACTCTACAGCCTCATCATTTGCACCATCAAGATTTTCGAGTAATCTTAAACGTAATGCAAGTAAAACCGCATCGCTCCCCAAACCTGCTTCGTTAATATAAATCATTCCGAGGTTATATTTTGATAAGCCCGAATAAATTGACTCGTATTGTTCTAAGATTTTACCATATTTTTTATAAAGAGTTCTGTTATTATCTGTCCATTCTTTAAATTTTGATTCATACTTTTTCTTTTTGTTTACAGCATCGAGTCTTCTCAGTCCGCGCATTTCGCCAATCCATTTTTTCCAACCGTTAGCAACCGAAGCGGCTTTAGCAGAGTATTGAATTCGAATAAGAGGATCGGAATTCATGGCTTGGTTTATAATATCCAACTTTTTGCCTCTGATCAAAACCCTGTGTGGGTCCGATTCGTTTAATACCTGCTCAACAGCAAAGGAAGGAAGATATTGTTGCGTTGTTCCGGGATACCCAAAAACCATTGTAAAATCGCCTTTTTGCACACCTTTAATTGAAATTGGGAAAAACTTTTTTGGTTTTAATGGCACATTATCTTCGGAGTATTCGGCAGGCTTTCCGTCTTTATCGCAATAGACTCTAAAAAGCGAAAAATCTCCGGTATGACGAGGCCACATCCAGTTGTCGGTATCGCCACCAAATTTACCAATTGCCGAAGGAGGAGCTCCAACTAAGCGCACATCTTTAAACACCTCATTGATAAACAAAAAATACTGATTTCCGTTATAAAATTGTTCGACACGAGCTTCGTAATGAGTATCATGTTCGACTTTCTTTTTTATTTCAGCAATATTTCTGTCAATAATTTTGTTTCTTTCTGCCTCTGTCATTTCATCGGTAACGTCCTGCAATACTCGTCCTGTAACATCTGCCATACTAATCAGGAATGTAACTTTAAGTCCGGGGTTTGCAAGTTCTTCTTGTTGCGACATTGCCCAAAAACCATCGGTAAGGTAATCATTTTCCAGACTACTGTGTTTTTGAATATTTCCATATCCGCAATGATGATTTGTAATTAATAATCCTTGATCAGATATCATCTCGCCTGTACAACCACCACCAAAAATAACAATTGCATCTTTCATCGATGCGTTATTAACACTGTAAATATCTTCGGCTGTAAGTTTAAAGCCTTTTTCCTGCATGTCAGCAAAATTGTACTTCTCCAATAAAATTGGAATCCACATTCCCTCGTCTGCGAATAACGAAGAGAATAATGCAAGGTTTGTTAGTAAAATAAAGATTAGTTTTTTCATAAATATTTAGTTTTTAAAGTTTTGTATGGGGAGTTCGGAGTTCGGAGTTCGGAGTTCGGAGTTCGGAGTTCGGAGTTCGGAGTTAATCCAATTCTCTTGCTCGGGTATAGTTATATTATATGTATTTAATGTATATTTCATTTAGAATTATTCCCGATAGATTTAAAAATAGCCAATAGTTCTTTTGCTTCGTCTAATGCTGGAACGACTTCATTGTCTTCCAACCATTTCATGCTCAAAATAATTTGGAGCCAATAAGCAGATTCGCTGCATTCACTTTCTGATATTCCAATTCTACTTTTAAAATCTGCTTTACTTCGTCCGCAGTTAGCCTCTCGATAATTAGCACCTACACTTGTGCCAGATTTTGCAAGCTGATACCGAACCACTTGAGCCTCAATGGTATTAGGCAATTTAGCGCATAACTTAAGAATCATGATTGCAAAATCCAATGTTCTTTTTTCTAACTTTTCTGCAAACTCTTTATTTGTCATAATCAAAATAAATATTTTTCAACTCTAAACTTCACACTAATAACTTCACACTCCGAACTAAGAACTAAGAACTCCGAACTTCTTCAACTCTCTATATAGCATCTGCACCGGCAATCCAACCACATTATAATAAGAACCTTCGATATAATCTATCCCAATTTTCCCTATCCATTCTTGTATTCCATAAGCTCCGGCTTTATCAAATGGTTTATATTTTTCGATATAATATCTAATTTCTTCATCCTCAAGATTTGCGAATCTGACAAGAGTTTCGGAGTAGAATGTTTTTGTTTTTTCTATAGATTTTATACAAACTCCTGTAATTACATAATGTGATTTTCCGCTTAGCAGTTTCAACATTTGAAAAGCGTCTGAATAATCGGTTGGTTTTCCGAGAACAATATCATTAAGCCAAACAATAGTATCGGCGGTAATAAGAATTTGATTTTTTGTTAAATCTTGAAAAGCAGCAGCTTTTTTTTCTGCTAGAAAAGTTGCAATATTTTCACGGTACAGATTGTTAGGATAATCTTCGACAATATCGGGGGCTTTAACAATTTTAAACTGAATACCTGTTTGAGCCAACAGTTCCTGACGCCTTGGACTTGCAGTTGCTAATAGAATTTCGTAGTTTGTATCTGCATTAAATTTTACCATAGACTACAAAACTAAAAATTAAACTGAATAAGACTCCAAAAAACATAATAAATTTTGTTAAAGTATTCATCCGTCTATATTTAGCAATTTTTTCGCCCCATGCAGAACGTACACTCAAAATAAGAATAGGCAATCCTAAAATTATGTAAATGTATATATCTCCAACAATAGAATTTTGAAAAAATATAAGTTTCGACAAATACACTTCCCAGATAAAGACAATAGTAATCAGCGAGAAAAGAGCTAAAACAGAAATCAACCAATTTGTATTTTTTCTGCCAATAATAATTGGAACAGATTTTATTCCGGTTTTGTAGTCGCCTCGAAAATCCTGACAATCTTTAATAAGTTCACGAATAAGATTAAAAAGAAAAGCAAAAACTGAAAATCCGATAATAACCTGAAACGATATTTTAATTGCACGAGCAGTTTCAATTGTCCATTCAGAAAGTGAGTTTTCAAGAGCATAATATTCGGTAATTCCAACAGAAAGCGGAATAAGTGTTGTTAAAAACGCCAGAGTAATATTAGCAAGCAAAGCTTTTCGTTTAAGGTTGTTGGAGTATATCCAAATTAAAAAGCTGATAAAAATAAAATACAATCCAATAATGAATTTTCCGGCGATAAAAGCAGTAATAAACCCACAAACAACACCTAGAAAAGTAAATGCGGAGTGCATAAATATTGCAGATCGTCTATTAACTTTAAACCCAACCAAAACGCGTTCGGGACGGTTAATCATATCTGTTTTTCGGTCAAAATAATCGTTAATAATATTCCCGCCGGCCATAATTAAGACAGCCGTCATTATCAAGAATAGAAAACCTGTATTTGAAAGTCCGATTTCGACTCCATAATACTGATAAACAGGAACAATCACAGCATATTTCATAATAAACATGATTCCGGCAACCGCAAGAATGTTTTTCCATCGAATAAGCTTTAAAAAAGTTCCCATAATGTTTTGTTTTTATGTTTCAAAAGAGTCGTCACACATCCAAATGTCTTTAGCGCGCATAATTTGTTCGATAATATCTCTAACACAGCCTTTTCCGCCTTTTTTATCAGAGATGTAAAGTGAAATTTCCTTAATTTCAGATGCAGCATCGGCAGGGCAACAAGGTAATCCAACTATTTTCATTATCTGATAATCGGGAATATCGTCTCCCATATATAATATTTTTGATTTGTCGAGTTTCTCATTCTCAACGATTTTTTCGAACTCGCTAAGTTTGTTTTTGCATCCAATAATTACATTTTTAATTCCAAGATTTTGATAGCGTCGTTGCACATCCACATTTAGACCTCCGGAAATAATAAATATTTTTAATCCTTTTTTTAGTGCATATTTTAGGACATAACCATCTTTAACATTTGTTGTACGCTGCAATTCTCCATTACTCGAAATTAATACTTCGGATGCAGACAGTACACCATCGATATCGAAAAACAAGGCCTCGATACCATTTAATATTTCTTTAAAATTAAGATTTCTTAATGAGTCTTTGTGCATTTACTATTTTTTTATTATTTGTTAAATTTTGTCTTTATACTATCAGTTAAAACCCTATAAATTGCCGAATATTGTGCGTTTTTTTCGATAAGTTTAAGGTGCTTTTCTATTGTATGATTATCATTTCGCAAAGCCGGGCCAGTTTGTGAAGCTTGCGCTCCGTGATTTATTATTTTATAACTACTTTGCTCCAAAAGAGGCTTAATTATGTTCGTATCAATATTGTTATCCGACAAAATATCCTCGGCAATATTTACGCAATGATTCATAAAATTGCTGGCAAAAACGCCTGACAAATGCAGTACTTCGCGTTTTGACTCATCAATATTAAAAGTTTTGCAACCGAGTTTTTGAGCTAATCTGTCCAAACTTAAATATGTTTCGGGGTTCGAGGCTTCGATACATATTGGTACTTTTGAAAAATCGGTTTCTACACCTTTTGTAAATGTCTGAAAAGGATAAAATACTCCATAGTTTTGTGTTAAACCACTAAAGATATTCATAGATTGACTTCCCGCAGTATGAACAGCAACACTCGAAGAATTTATTGAGATTTGCTTTGCTATATGAGCATTTGCCTCATCATTCATAATAAAAAAATAAAAATCGGCATCTGCAACAATATCATCGACCTTGGAAACATATTCACATTTAGCAACTTTACAAAGATCGGCGGCAGTTTGTGAATTTCTACTGTAAATTTGTCTAATTCTGATATCGCAAGTGCTAAAAGCCTTTACAAAATGGCTTGCAACATTTCCGGATCCTAGAATAACAATATCAGACATAACTCTAATTTTTTCTATTACAAATTTAATTGTTTTAACCGAATTATTACCTTTAAATATGTTTTTTATAAAATATTTAACAAAACCACGTTTTTTGATGAACCAATTAGTAATTTTATGCGTCTGAAAAGAGTTGCCAATTAAAAGATTGTTGTTTTTTATTGTTATTTTAATCAATTCTTACTATCTTGAGAAGATTAATTTTTAGAAAGAAATGAGAAAAGCATTATTTGTAATTATTGCCATTTGTATAAATTCATTTGTTTTTTCACAGACAAATGATAATGTTGATGCAAAATCTATTTTAGACATTCGAGGAGAAATTTACTTTACATTTAAAGCAAAACCAAACGAAATTCAGGGTTTTGTTAATATGTTATCGGTAGATTCATACGATGGAAAGACTGTAAAAGCTTATGCAAATAGGCAACAATTCGAAAAATTTTCGACAACAGGAAAAGAATTTGAGATAGTTGCAGATTATTATCAGCCAAAAGCTTTAACAATGGCTTCAAGTGTTGCCGAAATGTCAAATTGGGACAGGTATCCAACTTATGAAGTTTATGTTGAAATGATGCAAAGTTTCGCAACCGATTATCCTGATATTTGTGTTTTAGACACTATTGGATATTCTTTAGATGGTCGTCTTTTGCTTGTAGTAAAAATTTCAGACAATGTTGAAGCAGACGAGGCTGAGCCTGAGTTTCTTTATACCGGAATGATGCATGGTGATGAACTAATTGGTGGAATGGTTTTTTTACGATTGATAGATCATATTTTGCAAAACTACGGTACTAATTCTCAAATCACTAATTTGGTTGATAATGTACAAATTTATATAAACCCTTTTGCAAATCCTGATGGTACTTATGCTGGCGGAAATTCTACTGTTGCAGATGCAACAAGGAACAATGCAGATAATATTGATTTAAATAGGAATTATCCTGATTTTATTGCCGGACAAAATCCGGATGGGAATAATACTGCTGTTGAGACTCAGCTAATGATAGACTTTGCAGCCTCAAGAAATTTTGTAATGTCTGCCAATAGTCATAGTGGAGCAGAGTTGCTAAATTATCCATACGATACACAATCAATTTATCCATCGGATTATGAATGGTGGGAATTTGTTTGTTGGGAATATGCCGATACCGCTCACGAATATAGTGCATCAGGTTATCTTACCGATCTCGATGGCGGCGTTACTAATGGATATGCTTGGTACACCGCTACAGGAACTCGTCAGGATTATATGAATTACTATGAGTATTGCCGTGAGGTAACATTAGAGTTAAGTACCGCAAAACTACTTGATGCCGAAGATTTGCCCGATTACTGGGAATATAACAGACGATCATTATTAAATTATCTCGAACAAGTCACTTATGGTTTAAGAGGTATAGTTACTGATTCTGTAACTCATGAACCGCTCGAAGCAATGGTTTATATTGATGGATTTGACACCTATAACTCTCATGTTTATTCCTTTCCACTGCATGGTGATTATTACCGATTGCTGAATGAGGGTGTCTATCATGTTACATTTTCTTGTGAAGGATATCGCTCCAAAACATTTATGGTTGATATTGATAATTATGAACAGACCGTTATGGATGTTCAGCTTGTAAACCTTAACGACCTTCCACCGATGGTTAATTTTGTATCAAATGTTCAGGAAGCCGATTGTAATCCTGAGATTCAATTTATAAATACTTCCGAAGCATCCGAATCAACAACATATTTGTGGGATTTTGGTGATGGTTCGCCAACAAGTACAGAAATTAACCCTAGTCATGCCTATTCGCAAAACGGAACATACTCGGTAAAATTATACGGTGAAAACGAACACGGCGAAGATTCACTATGGCAAATGTTTTACATAGATATTTTACTAGCTGAATTAAATGATATTTCAGATTATGTAATATGTGAGAGCTCAGGAAGTGTAACAATAGAGCCAAACCTTAGTGGCGAAACGCATTGGTTCGAGAACGAGAATGATGAATCGTCATTTTTTATTGGGAATAGTTACACGACTCCTGTTTTAAGTGAAAACACCACTTATTACATTCAGGAAATTACTATTGGTGATGAATTTAATGGAGGAGAGCTCGATAATGGAGAAGGCGGAAATTACGTATCAGACAACAACTACCTGCTCTTCGATTGTATGCAGGAATGTGAACTTACAAGCGTTAAAGTTTATGCACAAAATGCTGCCACAAGAACCATCTATTTAAAGAACTCGCAAGGAATTGAAATATATAGCGAAGATATTTTTATTGATGCCGGCGAGCAAATTGTCAACCTTAATTTTATCATCCCTGTTGGACAAAATCTAAAACTGGGTTGCTCTAACCCACAAGGATTGTATCGTGGATCCACAGGAGTTTGGGGTACTTTCTCTTATCCGTACAATATTGGAGGAGTTGTTTCAATAAGTGAGAGTAATGTTGTTTGGTGGAACGACAGCGATAGATATTATGCATTTTTTTATGATTGGAACATAAAATTACCTGACTGCTACTCGGAGAGAACACCTGTAAGAGTATTTGTAAACGAGGAACCCATTGCTGATTTTAACTATATTGCGAATGGATCGATTATCAGTTTTACAAATAATTCGACTGCAGCCGATAGTTTTGTTTGGGATTTTGGAGACGAAACAAGCTCAACAGAGATAAATCCTGTACATATTTTCTCTGAAAGTGGAAATTACACAGTAAAGCTAACAGCATCAAGTGAATGTGGAACTGATGAGTTTGAAACAGAGATTTTTGTGGAAACGGGTATTCAACAAAGCAATAATAAGACAATTTCTGCATTCCCAAATCCAGCATCAGGTAATATTATTATAGAATCCCAAGAAAAAATCTCTGCAATTAAAGTAACAGATATTAGTGGGAAAATAATTTCAATCTTTAAATCTGATGGCAATAAAAAAGAGATGGACAATTGCGAGAAACTCGAAATTGAAAGAAAAAACATAAACATTTCGAGTTTAAAACAAGGAATATATATAGTTGAAGTTATTGATATAAATGACAACACAAATATTTTCAGAATAATAAAAGATTAAAAGTATGTATTTAGCTGGTTGTAGGAAACAATATATTAAAAAGGTTAAGAATTAAAAAATTGCATGTGGCATGGAGCACGGAGCATGG
>JAFGVU010000183.1 GCA_016937855.1 Bacteroidales bacterium
CCATGCTCCGTGCTCCATGCCACATGCAATTTTTTAATTCTTAACCTTTTTAATATATTGTTTCCTACAACCAGCTAAATACATACTCAAAGTGTATCAATTAGTCTTAATTTCTTTAGTTAAATCATCTACTATTTCTTTTATTGTGCGAATCTCTTTTATGTTTTCAATTGCACAACTTGCAACCCAAACTGTTTTATAAGTTGCTTTAAATGCTGCATTTAACAACCTGTTTTGACCTCGGCGTGTGATAATTGATTTTGCAAATTTCTTTAATCTTGTATTTTTGTTTACGAGCAACTCCAGAAAACTGGGTTTTGTTCCTATGCTTTTAACATAGTCGGTATTTATGACAGTTGTGGGAGCTCCGGAGAGTTTTCGAGTAAGCACAATATCATCCTTCCCATAGTTTATCAGAGCTTGTTTATATTCATCATTAACACAGCATTCTGTCGAAGCAATAAAAAGTGTCCCAATTGAGCAACCTGCAGCACCAATATCCAAAACGGCTTTTAAGTCATGCGACGAAGCAACACCTCCGGCATTAATAACAGGAATTTTGCAGTTTTTGATCAGAGTATTAAGCAAATCGTTACGCGAAATATTGCCAACATGCCCACCGGCCAAATCGTTAACTGCTATTAGAGCATCGGCTCCAACCTGCTCAACCTTTTGAGCATATTTTAAATCGGTAACATCGCAAAAGACTTTAACGCCTTTTTCATGAGCTCGTTTTATTATTTCTTTCGGATTACCAAGCGATGTTATGATAAATGCTGGCGGATTATGCAAACAAGCCTCTAATTGTTGTTCTAGTTTAATGTTAGATCTATTTGCAATAAGGTTAACTCCAAATGCATTATCTGTATGATTTTTAATCTCCTCAATTGCTTTTGTAAGATCTTGTGGATTTCTAAAATTCATTGCCGGTATGGCAGCACTTATACCACTATCTAAAGCGGATTTAACCATGGACACATCCGTTACCAAAAACATAGGTGCCAGAATAATCGGATATTTAACGTCTATAAGATCGCTTAACTTTGTCATGGTTTAAAAATCTTGCTTTTTGCAATACCAATTTTATTAAAAAAATACAAGAAAGAAGTATGAATAACTCCTAGTCCGTATTTAACGCTGCGTTTAAAATTTATTGAGGATGCTTCCTCAAAGTATTTTGTTGGACAAGTAATTTCGGCAATTTCGAACCCAGCATAAAAAATCTGTGCTAACATTTGATTGTCAAAGACAAAATCGTCGGAATTTTCATTAAAACTAATTTTATTAAGAACCTCGGCAGAAAAAGCCCTATACCCTGTATGATATTCCGACAATTTCTGACGCATTAATACATTTTGGGACAAAGTGAGCAATCTATTAAAAACATATTTATAAAAAGGCATTCCACCTTTAAGAGCACCTCTACCCAAAATTCTCGATCCCAGAACAACCTGATAAACCTCATTGGCAATTAGATACGACATCGAGTGAATTAATTTGGGTGTATATTGATAATCGGGATGAAGCATAATTACAATATCAGCCCCAAGCTTTAAAGCATTATTGTAACATGTTTTTTGATTACCACCGTATCCTTTGTTAACGTCATGGACAAAAATATGTTTTATACCAAGTTCTCGAGCTTTGGAGACAGTACCATCCGGGCTATTATCATCCACTAAAATTACCTCATCAACAATATCGAATGGAATCTCAGAATATGTTTGTTCGAGTGTTTGTTCTGCATTATAAGCAGGCAGTACAACAACTATTTTTTTACCGTTTATCATTTAAAAAATTATCTATTGATTAGTTGTGTTTGCATTTTGAGCTTTAATTTCTTCAGACTTTCTTAAATAATAGTCTGCATTTTTATTGTCTTTTAGCTGCTGATAAGTAACACCCAGATTAAAATAAGTTTGCGAATCATTAGGATCGAGTTCTATTGCCTTATGAAAACTCTCTAGTGATTGCGAATAAAGTCCTTTGATACCGTAAGCAACCCCCAAATCTTTGTAAAATACAGCATTTTTATCATAATTTATGCTTTTTGCTTTTTCGAGATAAAACAGAGCCGAATCGATATTTTGCAAATGTCTGCCGTAAACTGTTCCTTTAAGATGATAGGCTTCTCCAAAGTCGGGTTTTACATTAATTATTTCGTCGCAAGCTACAAGAATTTCCTCGGGTGTTGATGACGACTGTGAGCTTGTCAACAAATTAAAAGAATTTTGCATCACAATTCGAGCATTATTGTAGGCAATATTGTGAAATGGGCGCAATTTAAGTACCTTTGAATAATAGTGCAGCGATTTAGCAATTGCAAAATTATGTTCATAATGAGCATTACCCAGTAAATTTAAAGCGTCTATATATTCAGGATAAATACTTAATGCCCGCTCCAGATATCCAATAGCCTCCTGACACATTTGGTCGTGAACAACAGAGTTTTGTTTGTTTTCGGGCTTTTGAGCCTCTTCGATTAGTTTTCCACCTGCCGAACAATTACTCTTTGCTGAATTTGTACTTGTCTTTACATCTGTAGTAAATAGAGTGAGATCATTTTCCCATGCATTATTCCGACTAATTGTTTTAACTGAATAAAGCCCAAGAATTATTATCATAATAAATCCCATCAGATAACGTGCAGCTGCGATATCTTTAACGAGTTTCGGCACATATTTGTAAATCAAAAATGCTAAAATCAGACAAAATCCAATAGAAGATATAAAAACAAAACGCTCATTCATAAATGTACCCACCGGGAAAAATATGTTTGACACAACCGATAGAGGTAAAAGGTAAAACCAAATTCCGTACGAAAAAACATCCTTTCTTTTTATCAAACCATAAACCGCATAAGCACCAATAGCAAGATAAAGTATAAAAGGCAAAAACGCTCCGGGATTACTCCAGCCAATTATTTCGATTTGATACGGATAATAATCGTATGTCAGAGGATGTGGGAAAAACAGCAATTTTATATAAACCCATAAGGTAAAAAATATGGTTGCCATTTTTTCGGACCCCGTAGCATGTAAAAAAGGATTATTCATAATCTCCTGAGCGATTTCCTTTTCTCCTCCTCCAAAACCTAAAACACTACCTCGAAGTAGTAAAAATAAGCCAGCGGCCAATAATAGCGGAATATTTGCTTTAATATTTTGAGACAGTTTATTGTCGGTAAAATAATAAATAGTGATTGGAATTACAGCCAAAAAAGTAATCGCATTTTCTTTTGCGAGAAGTCCTAAAAACAAAGAGACAGAAGATAATGCCAAAAAGTAAAACTTTTTATTATCGAGATATTTAATTGTAAACCATAGTGCACCCAAAGAACCCAAAAGAGTCATTATTTCGTCACGCCCCTTAATATTTGCAACTGCTTCGGTATGAATTGGGTGAGCTAAAAACAACAAACTGGCAATAAAAGCTAAACTAAAATACCACTTTTCCTTATCCTTGGGAGGGAATAATCTCAACAAGATAATGTAAAGCAAACATGTTGTAAGCAGGTATAAAACAATATTTATAAAATGACTAATACCTGGATTCCCTTTATATTGTACCTGCCCTTTGTCGTCTTTGATGCTTTTTCCAAAAAACTCTATTTCCAAAGCAAAAGTTGCTAAGGACAATGGACGATAACGACCTCCGGCAACGAGTTTCTTCTCTTCCTGGATTTGCTCTGCAGTTTTTCCGGGATAACTGCTCAACCAAAAGCCGGTAAAAGTATCATACTTAAAAATATCAGAAATCCCCTCGGTGCCTTTTTGTGTAAATTGATTGTTAGTAATAACAATTGCATCATCAAGTACAAAATCGTGGTTCAGAGTATTTCCGTACAAAACAAATGCAAATACCGCAATAGCCAACATTGCAATACAATTTGATTTGCCAAGTTTAAATCCCTCAAAAGTCCTCATTAATGGCTTTTCGGTTTTAGAATTCCCGCTATTTACTGGCTTTTTGTATGATTTGTGTTTCGACATTTCCTATTTTTTTTCAAAAATACAAAAATATCAAAAGATAAGGTCAGAAATTTTAAAAGTTATTTTTAGAACTCGAACACGTTAGGAGTGTGTGGAACTCATTTTTTTGAAATTCGAACGCGTTAGGAGACGCGCCCGAACTTCAAAAAATATTTGTACCCGAACTTCAAAAACAGATGCGTCCGAATTTCAAAAACAATGTAAACATTTAGTTTAAACAGTTTTCTCGATATTCCACACAAATGCTCTTATGCCAACTTCTTTGTTTATTTCATCAATTTTTTTAATTTTTTCGAGGATGATATCCACCTTTTCGTCTTCGACAACAGCGATTGTTCCGGTATTTATTTCGGGCCAGGTGTGAGTACCATAATGAGGATCACCATCAACGCTACCACGTCCCTGAATTCCTTCCCACTGGGAAAAACCTCTAACATCAAGAGCATCAAGCATATATTCGACCTTTTCGGTCATTGCCTGATTAAATATTATAAATATTGCTTTCATATTATGCTACTTTTCTTTTAAATTTATAAGGAGATTGCAACACGCAATTTTCACATATCACGCATTACAATCTCTATTATTAAATATCACTTTTCATAAAATTCTGTCACCTACTTTTTAGTCTTCCATAAAGCTATACTGTTTTTGGTGGGCAAGTTTTCTTCTTTTTCTTGCTCCGGGTCTTTCAAGGATTGCATAAATTACCGGAATAACGATAAGAGTTAACAGAGTTGAGAAAATTAAACCTCCGATAACTGATATCCCCATGGGGCTCCAAATTTCGGAACCTTCGCCTGAGCTAAGCGCCAATGGTAACATTCCTAAACCAGTTGTTAAAGCGGTCATTAATACCGGACGCAATCTCGATTTTCCTGACATTGCAATAGCTTCGTACAACTCGTATCCTCTATCTCTCATCAAATTGATATAATCAACGAGCACAATTGCATTTTTTACTACAATTCCAATCAGCAGAACAGCTCCCAATGCAGCGATAATGCTCAAATTTGTTCCGGTTATCCACAAAGCAAGCACAACTCCTGAGAATGAGAATGGGATTGAGAACATAATAATCAGAGGCATTTTTAAGGACTCAAATTGGGACGCCATCACAATATAAACTAGCAACAGAGACAAAATCATAAGTAAACCTAAATCCATAAACGATTCTTGCTGATCCTCAAATGCGCCTCCAACATCAACAAGTACACCATTAGGAATTTCGGTTTTATTAACAACAGCTTGAATTTCTTTCGCAAGGTCACCAAGAGAAGCATTATATGGCGTAGCAGTAACAGTAACAATACGTTCGCGGCGTTTGTGGTCAATGTTTGGTGGCAACCAAGTTTCGGCGACATAACCAATATCTCCTAGACGAACTTTTACACCTTGTTGATTCATTACAGTAATATTTTCTATATCGCTAACTGAATTTCTGTACTCTTCACTAAATCGAATAACAATATCATATTCATCACCATCTTCGCGGAATTTTGTTGCTGTCAAACCTGTTACTCTATTACGAAGAGCGAGCGAAACTGTAGCAGTATTTAAACCGTACATTGCAAGTTTATCACGATCGAGAACCAACTCTAACTCCGGTTTCATTTCATCTCTACTAATTTGCACATCTCTAGCCGATTCAATTTCTTTTATTTGTGCAGCAATTTCGGCAGCGACTTGATTCGTTGCATCAAAATCATATCCAAATATTTCGACCGACACAGTATTGTCGCCTCCCATCTGCATTCCACCACTATATGTAATTTTATAGTCTTCAATTTCAGGGATTTTATCAAGTTCTTTTCTCAAATCATCCCCAATATCCCAACAAGATCTATCTCTATCATTAACAGATTTGAGTGCCATAGTAATATTGATAATATGCGAGCCTGATGTTCCCCAAATTGCAGACACACCGCCATTATCGTCAGAACCTGCCGATGTTGACACCATTGTAGTTTCAGGATACTTTTCGTTCACAATCTTCTCGATCTGAAGAGCGACCTTTTGTGTTTCTTCAACTCTCAGACCTGTTTGTAGCTCAATAGTAGCAACAACTCGGCTTTGATCGGCCTCGGGAATAAACTCTGTTCCAACCTGAGTAACAACCGACATTGTTCCGGCAAATATCAAAACTGCGACTACAAGAGCAGGAATTTTTCTTTTTAGCACCCACCGAATAACATTTTCGTAAAAATTGTCCAATTTATCGAGAAAAACTTTAATAGTTTTGTCGTAACTAAACTTTCTTTTACGAGGAGCAATATTCTTTAATAATTTTGAGCTAAGCATCGGTGTAAGCGAAATGGCTGCTAATGTTGATGTAACAACAGTAATAGTTACAATCCAACCTAATTGGCGGAATAATACACCTGTAAGACCCGAAACCAAGGTTAATGGGAAGAAAACCGCAACAACAACGAGAGTAGTAACAATTACAGCTAGCCAAACCTCGTTAGTAGCATAAATTGCAGCTTCGCGAGGACTCGCACCACGCTCAATATGTTTAGTAATATTTTCGAGAACCACAATTGCATCATCCACAACCATACCAATTGCAATAGACAGTGAAGTAAGCGAAATAATATTAATTGATCCGCCTGACAGACTAAGGAAAATAAATGCAACGATTAATGAAATTGGAATTGTTAGCACGATTATAAAAGTTGCTCTCCATCTGCCTAGGAAAAACAATACAACCAAAATAACAAAAAGAAATGCATACATTAACGTTTCGGTAAGATTGTTTATCGAATCGCTAATAAATTCTGAGGAGTCGAAAATAGGAACAATTTTCATGTCGGGAGGTAATGTTTTTTCAATTTCAATCAGCTGATCTTTAACTTGTTTGGCTATTTCGACCGTATTTGCCCCTGATTGTTTTTGAACAAACATTCTTATTCCTGTCTGACCATTAACCTTTTCAATTATACTCATGTCCCTTATTGAGTCACGTACAACAGCAATATCGCTTACCTTAATTGTTTGCCCATTAAAACTTCCGATAATAATGTTCTCGATTTGTTCACTCTGTGTAAATTCGCCCTGAACTTTTAGTTGATAATCCATCTGCCCCATTTTAACATTACCGGCAGGCAGGTTAATATTTTCTGCCTGAATCATCCCGCCAATCATCTCAACGGACAAACCTAATGATTCAATTTTTACAGGATCAACCTCTACATAAATTGTTCTACCTGGTAATCCAGACAAGCCAATAGAGCCAATTCCTTCGATTCTGTTTAATGGATTTACAATTTTTTCTTCTATAATCTTTTCAATTCCTTCGTAACTTTCGTCAGCAGTAATTGCGTAAAAGAGAATTGGCATAAACGAGGAATTAAACTTATAAATTACCGGACTTTCACAGCCTTCGGGTAAATTATCCTTGATAAACTCCAGAGCGTTTCGAATATCGTTTGATGCCTCATCAAGATTCGACTCCCACTCAAACTCGAGAGTAACAATCGACATATTATCACGCGAAACAGAAGTAACCTCTTTTAGATTATCAAGTGTATTAAGAGAATTTTCGATTGGTTTTGTAACATTTGCTTCAATTTCGCTGGCATTTGCTCCTGCATAGATTGTCATAACAGTAATAGCAGGAAGCTCTAGCTCCGGATACAGGTCAACCGGCAGTTTACTTAGCGAATATATCCCAAAAACAACAATGGCCACAAATACCATAATTGTTGTGATGGGTTTCTTTACTGCACTTTTATATATGCTCATATCAATAAATTTTTAAAATTATTATTCAGCAACAACCACTTTAGCTCCATCTACAAGATTACTGTGTCCGGAAACAATCAATTTGTCACCAATACTAATTTGGTCAGAGATTATCTCGATTTGATCGTCAAATCTTTTTCCGACT
Source organism: Bacteroidales bacterium (assembly GCA_016937855.1). Lineage (GTDB taxonomy): Bacteria > Bacteroidota > Bacteroidia > Bacteroidales > ML635J-15 > Bact-19. Next base: position 7,882 of record JAFGVU010000183.1, read on the forward strand.
TCGACATTTACACGCTTTGCAACACCATTATCATAAACAAATACATATCTGTTATTTGTTCCCATTTGTTGTAAAACAGTAATTGCAGGAACAACCAAAGCTGTTTCTTTTGCAAATTCAAGATTTACACGTGCATACATTCCCGGGCGTAATAACTGCTCTTTGTTCGGAATTTGAATTTCGACTGTAAATGTTTTTGTTGCAGCATTAATTGTTGGATGTATAAGATTTACTTTGCCTGTAAAAACCTGTCCGGGATATATATCAGAAACCAGACTTACTTCTTGTCCAACCTTTACAACAGGATAGTACTTTTCTGAGATATTTATCTGTGCTTTTATTGGAGATATCTGTTGTAAAACAACAATTGCTGCTTTGCCAACCTGTGTATTTGGTGCACCGGAAAACAACTCTCCATTCTCGAAATATTTTGCAGTAACAACACCCGAAAACGGAGCAGTCATCACAACATTCGATTGTAAAAGCTCGATGTTTGATCTTGTAACTTCTACCTGGGTTTTCATTTGATCGTATTGCTGCTGCGACACTCCACCATATTGAATAAGTGTATCTAGTCTGGCCATATCTTTTTCGAGGCTCTGCAACTGCAATTTAGATGTATTTAATTGTGTTGGATCCATTTGAACTAAAATTTGTCCTGCATAAACCCTGTCGCCAACCTCGGGATAAACTCTTATAATACGACCAGGTGTTGCCGGAGCAAAGTAAACCTCTTCGTTTGCAATTAAGTTTGCCGGATAATCTACTTCTCTCGAAACTTCTTTTTCGCTAAGTTGAACAACTTTTACTGTTTTTACTTTTTCGTCTTCTGCATTTTTGTTCTCATTGCCTGCTTTCGAATCAGCTCCACACGACACAATTGAAAAAGCTGAAAGAATGATTAAACCAATTAGTATTAAATTTTTTGTTTTCATCGTGATAGTTATTAAAAAGTTTTAAATTTTGCTATATAATTTATCGTATTGTAATTTTGCTTGCAACATCTCCATACAAGCCGACAAATAATTGTTTTCTGCTTCGAGTAGAGAACTATTTGCTTGTATCAGATCGAAACTTGATGCAACTCCTTGTCTGAATTTTAGCTCAGTATTATCAAATATTCTTTTCGCCAGCTCTACATTCTCTTTCTGACTTTCGTACTGCTCCATTGCTGATTTTAAGTTAAACTTAAGTTGTTTTTCCTGCATCACAAGCTGGTCTGTGACAATTTCCTTTGTGTTTTGGATTTTGTAAAGTTCAAGTTTTTTCTGCTCAACTTTCGATTTTCTCATCCCGCTACTAAAAATTGGTACCGACATATTTAAGCTTACCAGATTTCGTGGGTTCATGTCAAAATCGGTCGTAATAATCTTTTGATTATAGTTATAAACCCCAACAAGCGTTGGTGCATAAGACCATTTTTCCAAATCGAGCATTTTCTCGGTCATAACTTCTTGTGTTTCCATCATCTGAACAGAAATGTTTTGAGCCGGATTAAACTCATCGAAAATAAGATTTGATAAATCGACAGAGGAGATAACTTCTTCAAAACTGTTAGTCAATTGTATGTCTGTGTCATTGTCAATTCCCAACATAAACCTCATTATGTTTTTGTTTAGCTCGACATTTCTCAATAATGATCTTTCGGCGTTTTCGAGCATAGTAATCGACATCTTTATCTGATCAACATCAGTGGGTTCAATCATTCCGGCTTTTAACATTGCTTCGGTCTGAATCAAAGTTTGTCCAAGGTTGGCAATATTTGCTCTGATAATATCGAGCGATTCCTGCGTCAGCAAACTTAAGTAATAAGTACTGATAACTGATTCGCGAATGTCGATTTCCGATTTCTCTATATTCTGATCCGTTAATATCTGACCAATTTTTGCCATTTGTATGCCGGCAATGTATTGTCCACTAAAAATTAGTTGTGTCAACTGAAGTTTAGCACTTGATGAGTTTTTCATTGTAATGGTAGTTGACCCAGAACCCATAGATTGCTGTAAAAAGCTTAAAATCTGTAAATCACCGGCATCAAGGACACTAAAATCGATAGTCGGTGTAGAGCCTCCACCTCCCATGCCAAACTCTATTTCATAATTAAAGAAGTTAGTATAATCAAGAGTTGCCGAAACTTGCGGCAATCCCTGACTAACTGCCTGCCATAGCTGCTGCTTTGAAATTTCGGCATCGGTGCGAACATTGCGTAAACTTTTGTTGTTTTCAATTGCATAACTTTGTGCTTCGTCGATACTAAGCCTAATAACCGAGGATTCCTGACTCTTAATAAAAAGCGGAACCATCGCCAACATCAAAATAATAATTCCTTTTCTCATCACTATTTTATGAATTAAATTTATTAAAATATTTTTTTATTAACTCTTTCCCTTTGTCAGTTGAAATACCAATTAAGTATGGTAGAAACATTGCGCTAAATATTTTTTCATTCCCAAACTCTCGAAACTCATCGCAATGAGCCAAATCAATAATCTTGTGTAAAAAAAGATTTACCAATTCTAGATCAATGTCATCAGAGAATATACCTTCGTTAGCTCCTCTATTAAGCAATGATTCTGTTATTTTATAATCCCTCAAATCGCCTCTTTGATTAACTCTGTTGAATATCTCTGAATGATATTTCTTAAAGTCCTCAAAGAAAACAGGATTTATTTTACTAAAAAGCTCGTGATTTAGCTTGCCGATTTTAAAAATTGCCTCTATTACATTCTCGCTTTCTGCAATGATTGTTTGACAATACTGCTTATGTGCCTTTGCTCCTTCTTCAATAGCCTGCGCAACTAAATCGTCCTTATCTTTAAACGTTTCATATAGAGTGCGTTTGGATATTCCAAGTTCAGATGCAATACTATCCATAGTTACACTTCTCAATCCATATTTTGAGAACATAACACCTGCTTCTTTTAATATTCTTAATCTTGTATCCATATTCTATTATCAATATTTGAAAACCATGTTTAGGTTTAGATCTCTAACCTGATTTATTCATAAGCAATTTTAGAGTTTTTCATTTTAAAAATTTATAATAAATTACTTGTACTATATTTTGTTTTTATATTTCCCATAAGTATCTAAAACCCAGTCTTTACTTCTTATAGCAATTCTGTACATTACCGGAACAATAACCAAGGTTAAGAAAGTGGCAAAACTTAATCCGAATATAACAGTCCAACTTAGAGGAGCCCACATGTGTACCATATCTCCACCGAAATAGATATTTGGTTGGTAACGTGTAATTAACCCATTAAAATCGATGTTCATTCCTAATGCCATTGGAAAAAGACCCAATATAGTAGTTATCGCAGTTAAAAGAACGGGGCGTAATCTTGTTTTACCAGCTTCAACAACACAATTTGTAGCCTCATCAATAGAAAGTTTTTCGTTTTCGTTTAATCCAAGCTCTTCTCTTTTACGTTTTTTTAATAAGTCGATGTAATCTATCAGAACAATTGCATTATTCACCACAACCCCTGCAAGCGAAATAATACCGATACCTGTCATAACAACAATAAAGTTCATATTAAAAATTGCAAGACCTCCAAAAACTCCAATAGTACTAAATAAAATACTAGCCAAAATAATAAACGGTTTAACAAGCGAATTAAATTGAGAAACCAGAATAAGCATAATCAACGAAATTGCAATCATCAATGCGCGGGTCATAAAATCCATAGATTCTTGTTGATCTTGCTGCTCGCCTGTGAAACTAACATTACAAGCCTGAAACTCTTCCGGAGTGTCATAATATGTGATAAGATCTTTTAATTGTGCATTTATTTCATTTGCATTATAGCCTTCCACCACATTAGAATAAAGAGTGATCATGCGTTTCATATCCTTTCTTTTAATTGCTCCGTAAGTTGTACTATACTCAACTTGAGCAACCGATGAAATAGGAACTTGCATAATTTTGCCTCTAGTGTTTCTAAAAGTTATCTTTTGATTCATCAAGTTTTCGATAGAGTTTCTACTTTCCTCATCCATTCTAATCATTATAGGATACTCATCTTCGCCAACTTTAAAGTCGCTAACCTCATTCCCAAAAAGTGCTGTTCTTATTGTCGCAGCTATCTGTATTGAAGACAATCCAAAACGTCGCGCCTTATCTCTATCTATGTGAATTAAAAGTTCTTGCTTTCCTGTTTCTAAATCAATTTTAAGCTCTTCAATTCCTTCAATTCCCGATTCATCAATTAATTGTTTAAGTAATCGGGAATATTTTATTAAAGTTGGATAATCATCTCCTGAAACCTCAATATTAATAGGCTTTCCAGTAGGAGGTCCCATTGAGTTTTTTGATATTGTTACAAGTACTCCGGGATATTTATTTGTTAATGAGTCTTGCATTTTACCCATAATATCGGTTGTGTTTATTCCGGATCTATCTTCGTAATCGACAAAGCTAAGAGTTACCATCCCTTTGTTTGGAAGTTGATTTCCCCCAGCCGAAACCCGACTATCTCCTTGTGCTCCTGAGCCAACATTTGTAAGAACAGACTCAACAACAACAGTATCTTGCCCCAATAATCGAATAACATCTGCCTCAAATGTTTTCATGAAATTATCTGTAACTCGGATATCTGTTCCTATAGGCAATTCGACTTCAATATTAATATATGAAGGGTCGTTATCAGGAAAAAACTCTACTTTTGGCGATGATGCAAAGTAGATACTTATTGTAACAATCAGTAAAATCACTGTGCCTGCCATAAAGATAAAAGGAGTTTTGCCTAATAAAGCAAACCTTAAAAACCGTTGATAAAAACTCTCCAATTTGACTAAAAGCGTATTTTGAAACCAATTTGATACACGATCCAACAAATACCTATTTAAAACTGTAAGAATTACTCCAAGCAAGAAAATATTTAATCCGACTAACAGTTTTTGAGAAGCTAATAAGGCTACTAAACCAATGATAGCACTAAGAACTAATCCTCTAAACAATTTAGGTTTTGATTGCTCTTTCTTAATTAAGTTTGAAGAGAAAACCGGCACAATAATTAATGCAACAAAAAGCGATGATACTAAAACAATTATAAGAGTAATTGGCAGAAAACTCATAAAGTCCCCCACCATTGAGTCCCAAAAAGCAAGAGGAAGAAAAGCTGCCAGTGTTGTTGCAGTAGATGCTATTATAGGAATTGCTATTTCTCCGGCAGCCTGTTTTGCTGCTTCCAATTTTGAATAACCTAGATCAATAAACCTGTAAATATTTTCGACCACCACAATTGCATTATCCACCAACATTCCGAGGGCCAAAATTAGCGAAAACAGAACAATCATATTAATTCTATAACCTATCATTCCGAAAACAATAAAAGTCAAAAACATTGATAAAGGAATTGCTAATCCAACAATTAATGCATTACGAGTACCAAGAAAGAAAAAGAGAATAACAATTACAAAAATCATACTTATAAGCATACTATTTTCGAGATTACTTAGTTGCATCTTTATAGTCTCACTTTGGTCATTTGTAACCTGTATGCTTAGGTCTTTAGGAATTAAATTGTCCTTTTGTGCTTTTGCAATTATCGCATGAATTTGTTCTGTGGCAGATAGTAAGTTTTCACCACCTTTTTTTACAACTTGAAGCGACACAACAGGATGTCCTTCTAATCGTGTTATACTTGTAGTTTCTTCGTAGGAAAGTGCAATTGGCGATTTTAAAATGTCTCTTAGATAAACAATATCGCCATTTTCATGCTTAATAATCGTTTTTTCAAACTCTTGCAAAGTTTCAAACTCCCCAATTATTCTGATTGAGTATCTCGAGCTATCGATAATTGCTTCGCCGGCAGACATAGAAATGTTCTCATTTCCTATTGCTCCTTGTATATCGTTGAAACTAATTTGGCGCGCCATCATTTGGTTTACATCAATATCAATCTTTACCTCTTTTTCGGTAATCCCTTGAATATTTACTTTTGAAACTTCAGAAACAGGTTCTATTTGTTCTTCGAGTATTTCAGCATATCTTTTAAGCTCTTCTAAACTGTAATCCCCATACATGTTTATATTTAAAATTGGGAACTCAGAAAAATCTATTTCTTGAGCGATAGGATCAGATGTTAAGTCGTTAGGAAGATTTCCCATTGCTTTATCAATAGCATCTCTAATATTTTGCTTGGCTTCTTTAATTTCGACATTTGTATTGAACTCAATAAAAATCATTGAGACATCCTGAGATGATGTTGAGTTCATATATTTAATCCCTTTAACCGACTCAATTTCTTTCTCTAATGGTCTAGTAATCAAATTCTCTATATCCTCAGGAGTGTTTCCAACATATACAGTCTGAACCATAATATACGGTGGGGTAATATCGGGAAATAATTCTTTTGGCAAATTAACATAAGATATCGCCCCAAATATCAAAATAACAGCAGTTAAAAGAAAAACAGTTGTTTTGTTTTGAAGGGCTAATGTTGTCGGTTGAAAATTACGAACCGAACTTTTAATTTTATCTTTAACACTCATCGTAATTTTTAGTTTACTTTGTTAGTAACAATAACTTCTGTCCCTGAGGACACCATATCGTATCCCATAATAATAACATTTTCACCTTTTTGGACACCACTGCTAATCATTGTTTGTCCATCACTGGCATAACTAAATGTAATTGTTCTTTTTACTGCAACATTTCTACCTTTATCGTCCTGCTCAACAACAAAGACAAAATAATTTCCATCTAAATCTTGTTTAACAATTTTTGATGGAACAATAAGCGCATTTTTATTCTGATATTCTTGCAGCTCCACTTCAGCAATCATATTAGGTTTGTATTTATTATCAGTATTTTTTATTCTGGTTTCTATTGCAAAAGTTCTGCTATCGGGATTTATTATATTTCCCAAACGACTAATTGTTGCATCTAAATAATTATCATAAGATGGAAAATGTAGTTTAACTGTATCGCCCTGAGATATTTGCGAAAGATAAGATTCTGAGACATCGGCCAAAACTTTCATCTCACTCAAATTTACCAATACCATTACAGGACCTTGAGGCATATCTCCCTCTTTAAAATTAATTTTGTCTATAACTCCCGAAAATTTCGCAGTAACAGTACCTTTATACAATTGAGATTGCAATGTTTTTATGGATTGTTCTATTGATTCTTTGTTGTTTTTTGCTTGAAGATATTGAACTTCAGAACCAATTTCTTGCTCCCACAATATCTCTTGTTTTTGAAAAACAGTTTCGGCTAATTGAAGTCTGGTCTGCAATTCGGCCAGCTGACTCATCATAGTACTCGTGTTTATTGTAAAAAGAGCTTGTCCGGCATAAACTTTTTGGCCTTCTTCAACATATATTGTTTGGATAACTCCGGGCACTTCGGCCACAAGATTTATTTGCTTTACTGCCTCAACATGTCCATTAATAATTAGCTTTTTCTGAAAAGTTTCAGGTTGTAATTCCTTTACATTTACTTTAACTATTCCTGAAGAGTCAATTAAAGATGGATCGAGTTCTGTTAATTCCTTCTCAAGTTCTAATATCTCTTTATTCAAACTAACTATCTCTTTCTTTTTCTTGGTGATTTCACTTTTTAAATCTTCAATTCTGTCACCACTACCACATGCAATAAAGAATAAACTTAATGCAATTGCCCCAAATATTTTTGTTGTCTTTTTCATTTTCGTAATTCTGAAATTTTAATAATTATTAAGAACCTTATCTAAATTGTTTTTTGCTTGTAACAACTCCAAAATTGCGGTATAGCTATTAGACTGAGATGTTAACATTTGATTTTGAGCCTGAGTTAGTTCAAGACTCGATGCAGTACCATTGCGAAACATGATAAGAGTATTATCATAGATTTTTTTTGCCAACTCAAGACTTTTCTTTTCCAATTCATATTTTTCGTATGCGACAATAAAATTATTTCTATTTTGCACCACCTGCATATTTAACGCACTCTCAACATCAATTTTTGTATTTTGTATTTTGACATACTCTAATTTTGCCTTCTCAATTCTCGACCATCTCGCACCGGAGCTCAAAATTGGAACAGATAAAGTTACTCCTACAACATTTGGATTAGAGAAATTAAAATCTGGTGTTTTCATCTGTTCTTGATGTCTATAAAATGCCGTTAATGAGGGCAATGTGCGTGATTTGTTCTGTTTAATAATTAACGATGCATTTTCTTCTTGAATATTAAGCATCCGATAATCCAAATTTTGACCAATATTAAACTCTTGCAATAACAATCCTTCGTAATTTAGTCCCTCTAATATTTGTTCGGCAGATTCTACAAGTGATATTTCCTGATTTATATCCATGCCCATTTGATATTTTAACAAAAGTTTCATGGATTCGATTTGCTTGTCCATAGAAACAACAACATTTGTTAAATTGTGGACAGTCAACTGAAATTGATCAACAGAAGTTTTATCAATAAGTCCTGCTTCGTTTGTAGTTATCATCTCTTCGAGAAGCTTTTTTGTGTTTTGTAAGGATTCGTTTAAAACCTCCCTATTTTGTTCAAATATCTTTACAAGAACATAAGTCTCTGTAATTAGTGCCTTTACATCCATCTGTGCTTTCTCGATAAGAACGTCAGATGTTTTTCGCATAGTTTTAATCGCCTGAAGTCCAACTAAATACTCTCCATTAAAAATTATCTGGCTAACTGTTACATCCCATGTTACATTTTGTTTTACGCCCAACTGTATTGGCATTCCTTCTACATAATTTGCAAAAACATCCATAGGTGTTATGTACGACATTGGATCCATTGCTCCCCAGTCAACATATCCGCCAAAGTTCATTTCGGGAACGGTAAAAATGTTCTGATAGTTTACAGTCCCATTTGCCTGAGGCAAACCAACAGAAATTGTTTCCCAAATTGTTTTTTCAGTTATTTCACTATTTACTTTCGCATTTTTTACGTTTACACTGTTTTCAACTGCATAATTCTTAGCTTGCTCCAAGGTAAATGAGGTTTGCCCAAACTCCTGCGCAAAGAATTTTAAAGGTAATAAAACAATTAAACAAACTAGTAATCTTCTCATTTATTGATTGTATTAAATTTCTAATTTCAATTCTAAATTTTGGTGCAAAACTAAAAAACTATTTTAGTTTTAGAAGTTTTCTTGAGCAGTTTAACAAATATTTAATAGTATTGTTTGGACTTATAAAACTTTTATTGACACAAAAGTACCATTAGAACAATTTGGCAAGAAGTTTTTTTCGGTGAATGACTAAAATAGGGCGGTGAAACAGCATTCTAGAAAATTAGATAAAAATATTTGTTTATGCACTACGTGCAAAAGGATCCGTTATGATACTATAGTTTTACTTATGTTAATGCCCTACGGGCAAAAACAATAGAGAATTAATCAGATTGTGTTTTTATACCGAATTATATTATTCCTAATTTAGCCCGCATTATTACCTTCGGTGAGGGCTAAAGCCGTTCACCGTTTTTTATTTAAATTCAAGTAAATAACTGATAGTTATATGTTTACAATGAAAAACAATAGTTATTTATATGCTTAAATCTGGGTGTTGCTTGCGATTATCTTTGTGCATCTACTGCGTTGCTAACTTATTGTAATACAAAGGTATGACTGCAAAGTTAGACGCCTTACTTCGACTGGCTCAGCACAAGTGTATCTACACAAAGCTAATCGCATGAACGGCGAATTACG
>JAFGVU010000184.1 GCA_016937855.1 Bacteroidales bacterium
TAAAAAAAGGGCTCTCCTTTCTTTTACTTTGTCCATAGGACATAAACATTATCTGGCAAACAGCAAAAACCAAACATGCTTTTTACTCATGTTAATGCCCTACGGGCAAATTTTGTATCTCAAAGTTTATTTGTAAATTGTATGACTTATAGATTACAAGACTTTTAAATAAGTTTTTTAGCACGTTGGTGTGCACTGCGTATAGTAGCCGAAGGTCCATAAAAGTTTATTTTAGCATATATAGTTAAAACATAATTTTTTTTATTTTTTAATAATGTGTACTTTTACACAGTTGTTGCGATGTATTTGTGTTTTTAGATCGCATAAGGACTGGTAAAAATTAGAAATTATCTACTTATGAAAAAACTATTTATCCTAATTTCCCTTTTTTCTGTGTATATAAATGTATTTTCACAAAAAATCGAGCTAGATCATGATGTTTATGATTCATGGAAAAGTCTTGAGGAAGTTAAACTGAGTAACGACGGTCGATATACATCATATCAGGTTAATCCGCAAAAAGGTGATGGTAAACTAATTATCTTTGATAATGAACAAAAAGCTAATTTAAAAGAATTTGACAGAGCTTACTCTCAAAATTTTAGTTCTATGGGCGATTTTATTGTTTTTAAGGTAAAACCTCAGGAAGATTCTATCAGAAAATTAAAAATTGCCAACGAAAAAAAGGAAAACTTTCCTAAGGACAGTCTTTATGTGTATTCTATTTCGCAGGATACTATTTGGAAATTTCCCAGGGTAAAATCATATCAAATAGCAGCTGAAGAGATTGATATTCTTTGCTTTGTACACGAGAAAGAACAGGAAAAGAAGGATGATAAAGAAAGTTCAGACAGCCTTAATAATGAAACTGAGAACTCTGATAGCATAAAAATCCAATCTAAAAAGCTTGAAGGCACAAAATTGGTTTTATTTAACTTGAAGAAAGGAATAATCTCTGAATATGACAATGTTGTGGAGTATCTTTTAAGTGAAAATGGACAATTTTTACTCTACAAAAATGAAATTCCCGATAGTGTTGATTCTGTTTATGTGCATTTAGTTAATACTATCACAATGGAAAACTACTGTGTTATGAAGGAGAATGCTTATGCAAAAGGATTATCGTTTGATAAATTTGGAACACAGTTTTCATTCTATTTTTCGTCGGATACTGCAAAAGAAAAGATTTGGAGTATTAAAATTGTCGATACCGACAGTCGTAGAGTAATTGATATTTTATCGGAGAAAATAATGGCTTTACCGCATGGTTGGAAAATATCTGAGAATTATAAGCTTTCGTTTACTGAAGATGGTAAGAAACTTTATTTTGGGACTAGCTTTGTGCTTCCTGTAATTAATAATGATAGCATTCCGGATGATGAAATTGCTAAATTAGATATTTGGAGTTGGCATGATGACAGAATCATGTCGCATCAACTAAAATCTTTGGATGATGATAAAAAGAAAACATTTGCTTGTGTTTTTGAGATTAATAGCAATAGTGCTATCCAAATTGCCGATAGTTTGATGGATATAGTTAACTTAAGAACCAAAAGTCAGCACGATTTGGTGCTAGGATATACCCAAATTCCTTATCTCGATAGAATTCAATGGAGCATGGAGACTTTTCGCGATTATTATATTGTGAATACCATTAACGGTAAACGCACTTTATTTGCAAAAGATTTTAGCGGTTCGGTTTCATTGTCGCCCGGAGGTAATTTTGCTGCACTTTACAATAAATCAGATTCGGCATGGTATTTTTACGATGTGAAAAGAAAAATAACTTATCCTGTGGCTCATGTTGAGGATGTAGTTTTTTATAATGATGAACAAGAATTGCCAATGCCATTGTCACATTTTGGAATAGCCGGATGGTTGAAAAACGACAGAGCAATTTTGGTTTATGATGAATTCGATATTTGGCAGTTTAATTGTGGAAAAGATGGTGAGTCAAAAAATCTTACAAATGGCTTTGGCGCCGCTAATAGCATTGAGTTGAGGTATGTAAAAACAGATAGTGAGTTAGATTATATTGATGATGAAAGTCAGATTTTGATTAAAGGATTTAATAAGAAAAACAAAAATCAATCATTATATTATTTAAACCTAAAAAACGGAGAGTTGACTTTATTGGTAAACATCCCGTATAATATTAGTAATATTAAAAAATCTAAAGAAAACGAAGTCTTTTTATTTGCTAAGTCAGACTACACAACTTACCCCGATTTGTATTTGGTAAATGATTTGCAGAATTGGGGAAATTCTTACAAAATATCGGATGCAAACCCTCAAATGCAGAATTATAAATGGGGTAGTGTTGAACCTTACGAATGGATTGATTTTAACGGAGATACAGTAAGTGGATTATTGTATAAACCCGAAGATTTTAACCCCGCGAATAAGTATCCAATGATTATATATTTTTACGAAAAATACTCTGACAGGCTTCATACTCACTATACTCCGCGTCCTAGCAGGTCTGTTATTAGTTTTCCTTTATTTGTAAGTAAAGGCTATTTGATTTTTATTCCTGATATTAATTACACAATTGGTCAGCCCGGCAAAGATGCCTATAATTCAATTGTAAGTGGTGCATATTCTTTGATCGAAAAAGGATTTGTCGATAAAGACAAGATTGGGCTTCAAGGTCAGAGTTGGGGAGGATATCAGGTTGCTTATTTGGTAACCCAAACCGATTTGTTTGCCTGTGCCATGGCAGGCGCTCCGGTGAGCAATATGACAAGTGCTTACGGAGGGATTAGGATGGAGAGTGGTCATAGTAGAATGATGCAGTACGAACAAGGGCAAAGTAGGATAGGAGGAACTCTTTGGGATAATTTACCTCAATATATCGGAAACTCACCGGTTTTTTATGCCGATAAGGTAAATACTCCATTGCTAATAATGCATAACGATGGTGATGGTGCTGTTCCATTCTCTCAGGGCGTCGAACTGTTTCTTGCTCTTAAAAGGCTCGAAAAACCTGTTTGGTTACTAAATTATAATGGCGAGGAACACAATCTTATGGAAAGAGCAAACTGTGTCGATATAAGCAAAAGAGAAACCGACTTCTTTGATTACTTTTTGATGGGAAAAGGCAAGCCACAATGGATAACAGATGGTATGCCTGCAATTTTCAAGGGCATGCGATAAAAAAACGCCCGGGCTGGGAACCCGAGCGCTGTATTAACCCTAATCAACCATGAAAAAGAGAAAAGTAAATTTAATTACTTTCATTTAGATAACTCTAAGTTTATTGTATTTGTTGCATGGTGTTTTGGTAAAATATATAAAATGCCGTATTGTGCTTATAAAGTCTTTTTGAAATTATACTATGTGTGAAAAAATAACTCAAGCATTTCTTGGTAAAATTTGGTAAAATGAAAGAGAGTCCGGTTTGGTACCGAACTCTCTAACTAACCCCAATCAACCATGAAAAAGAGAAACTTTTATCAAATGATAAATGTTTCTGCAAATATAACCAATAAACAGACGATTTATTGTTTCTATAAATCAAAAGAATACTTAATAAAATGTTAAACTATGCTTTAAGTTAAAATAATGTAGGTAAAATGAAGAAGCCTGAGCTTTGGTGGCTCAGGCTTCTTGTACTAACCCCAATCAACCATGAAAAAGAGAAAAGATAAATCAAATGTGAATTTGATTTTCGATACAAAGAAAAGCTTTTTTTTATAAAAAAACTAATACATTTTACCGAAATTAGATATTCTTAACGTTAAAAATGGTAAAAACGCATAAAAATCATATCAAACATATAATTTATTTTTATTGTGGGTTTTATTCATATTATTTTTTTTCGTAAATTTGTTTCATGAACTTTGATTTAGATATATTGCGAATAATTTCAAACGATGTCAAGCCTGCAATTGGAAAGGTTTTGATATCTGAACCTTTGCTTAATGATTTTTACTTTGGTCGTTCTGTCGTTTTTTTAATTGATGAGCATGAAGATTCATTCATGGGATTAATCTTAAACAATCCCTCGGACATGCTCTTGAAAGATGTTATTGATGGATTCGAAGCATCTGAAATGCCACTGTTTGTTGGAGGTCCTGTTGATCCAGATATTCTTTATTATATCCATACAATGGGAAATATTCCTGGATCTGAAAAAATTTCTGAAGGATTGTATTTTGGAGGAGAACTTGACGAAATACGAATACTTATTAAAACGGGCGTCCTTAATTCGTCAAACATTAGATTCTTTCTTGGAAATTCAGGATGGGCTCCGGGACAGTTAACGGAAGAAATTAGCTTCAATTCATGGTTAGTTACTGATGTTAATCTTGATTTTATCTTTTATAATCATGAGTTGATGTGGCAGGAATCTCTAAAATTTGTCGGTGATAGGTATCTAATCTGGAAAAATTTTCCAATAGATCCTGATTTGAACTAAACTAATTTGCTTATAGTTAAGTGGTTATTGTCAGTTTTGGTAATTGTTTAGGTATATTTCGAGAAATAAGCTTATTGCTAGATAAACATTATAATAGCATAGTGGGTATGCTGGACCGAGAAATATAATATCACTATAAATCCCAGCTAAATAATTTACGTTTTCTTTTCATTGACGTTTACATTGCCTGATTTATTTTGTTTCACAATAAATGTTTTTGTCGGCAATGTAAAGTCTGGATTCAGCTCGTTTTTTTTTCTTTCCATCGTCCGGTTTTTAGGACATGGAAACGTAAAAAAAAGCAATTAAACTTTTCTCGAGATAAACATTATAATAGCATAGTGGGTATCTGCTCCATTCAATATTTTATCTCCATAAATTCCAGCAAAATAATTACCGTTTTTGTGAAACTTATAATTAATTTGTAATAATTATAAAAATATCCTCATTTGCCTCTTTCATTTGATACTGCTCTCTGGCAAATTTTTCTAGATCTTCTTTATTTGAGAATAGTTCGTTATATTGAGTTTTGTAAACTTTTATCTCATTTTGGAAAAATGCCGCTTCTTTTTTTAATTCAGCTAAATTCTCAAGATTTTTTAATCGATCGACTAAATTATAGGTGTCGAAAAATCCTACCCATATTACAAATGCAAAAATAACGACTAAATATTTGTTTTTAATTAAAGTAATCGCAAATTTCCACAATATGGTTAGTCTTTCTTTCATCATAAATACAAAAATCGCGATAATCTTTAATTTTTGTGCAAAATATGTTGCTAAATTATTAACATGTTAATGTTTATTTGAGCTCGGTTTAAATATCGTTGCTATTAAACCCGCATTATGCATTAGAACCGTAACGAAGTGAAGCTCAGCGCAGCTAAAATCTATTACGACAATAAATCCCTTTGAAATCAATTGTTTTACTGTGTTTCCCTCAATAACCGTACTGGTTAGTACGCTTATCTCTCGAAACACATGATTTCTGTGGGATTTGCTGCCTCATCACGAAGTTCTAATACATAATAAGTGTTAAAAAGTCAATCTATATAAAAACATTGGATAAAATCCCTGCTGATATGAGTAGCTTACTTCGCCTGTATCGGAGTTATAACTCTGTCCGTATATGTTTTTATGATTGCTCAGGTTTTGCAAATCAAGTGCCCATTCCTGAGTTACTCTTTTCATATTAACTTTTATTCCGATTCTTAAATCAGTTCTAAAATAATCATCTGTTCTTGTTGCAAAAGCGTTATCAAAATCGTAATATGGCTCGCCTTCTGTATCTGTTAAAATTGGTATAAAGCGTTTTCCTCCGGCATAAACAGTTTTTATATTTACCGAAAGTAAAGAGCTAGGACCTAGCACAAACTCATATCCACCAAGAACATTAAGAACATAATTGTTATTAAATGTTGTATTGCGCCACAAGTCTTCTAATGTTTTGTATTTTGACTCGAAAATAGAACCTGTTATGAGGAAGTAGAAGTTATTACTGAAGAATTTTTCTAAAGTTAATTCAACGCCATAGTTTCTGCCAATGCCTTCATTAACTAAGTCGTTTTTTCTTTCCTGATGAAATCCTGCGCCGGAGTTTAGTACAGAATAATAGCTTGTGTCAGCGCTTACGGGAACATCATATAGGTGTTGATAGTAAGTTTCAACTTTTATTCTAAAGTCTGGAAAAGCTATCCAATTGTACGATATAATTGCCTGGTGAGATTTTGTAAAATCAAGGTTTTTGTTGTTTTCAAGATATTGATTGTATTGACCTTCGATTGGTGTTCTGGCATAATACAGAAATAGTGATTGCATTTGACTATGCAGTCCGTATCCCCAGGCGAGGCTGTGTTTTTGATTAATATCCCATTTTAAACTTAAGCGTGGTTCCAGAGCCCATTTGCCATTATTTGTCATGTACTGGTAGTGTGCTCCTGAAAACAAACCTAAATTATTCGTAAATCGGTAATTCCATTGGCCATAGGCTTGAAACAGGATAATTCCCGATGTGTCCACTTCGGTTTGTTTTATATATGTGTCGCCCCATCCGGGGTAATCGCCCACATAGACAGAATCGACATAGTTAATTGAGTAGTAATCGCTGGATACTCCAAAGTCAATGTAATTTTTGGAATTTAATTTTGATTTGTATTTAGTGCCCGCACTCAATCGGGTTTCTCTATTGTTTTCATGAAAAAATTGAGTTTTATCAACAATATAAGTGGTATCTCCGGTATTTGTTAGCTCTATTGAGTCCAGAGTATATTTAAAGTTATCGACTGTTGTTTCTACACCGGATGCCGAAAAGTTAACGAAAGATTCTATACGAGATTTTTCATTAAAAAAATAGAGATGATTTAAAGTATAAGTGATCATACTTGAGCCGTTTTTAGTGTCAGCTCCACTAAAATTACTAAAGCTTCCATCATTTTCATCTCTATGATCGAAAAAAATATTTGAATTACCCATTATCCCTGTTAAGCTAAATTTGCCAAACTTTTTTGTTAGAAAATTGTATTTGAGGCTTAAGTCCTGATACTGAGGTACTGCACCACCTGCCACCGGGAATCCTAATTTATCCATTACATCTAAAGTTGAGTTTCTGTAGTTCATCAAGTATGATGATTGATGTCCCTTGAAAAAAGGACCTTCGGCACCAATTTCAAATCCATTAAATCCTATTTGGAAAAGATATTCTCTTTGTTGGTTATTACCATTCCTCATATTTAAGTCAAAAACTCCCGAAAGTGAATTTCCATACTCTGCCGGCCATGCTCCGGTGAAAAAATCAGAATTCGTAAGTAAATTATTATTAAGCATACTTACCGGACCTCCTGTCGAGCCTAGTGCACCAAAATGGTTCGGGTTAGGAATATTTGCTCCATCAAGTCGCCATAAAAGCCCCGAAGGTGAATTTCCGCGAATTATTATATCGTTTCTTTGATCACCGGCAGTAAAAACTCCTGCAAAATTCTGTGCCATTCGACTTGGATCGCCCAAGCTTCCGGCATATTTCTCTGTTTCCTCAATCGAAAATGATCTGGCACTGACAGTTGCCATTTTATTGATTGTTTCGTTCTTGTTAATTCCCGCATTGATAACAACTTCATCTAGCAGCTCAATGTCTTCCTCCATTTTAACCTCAAGTATTAACTCTTTCGAAATTGTAAGTAGTTGACTTTTAATAACAACAGGCTTGTATCCAATTGCAGTAAACTGAATGTCAATTCTTCCAATAGGTACATCTGTTATCCTCCAGTTTCCGTCAAAATCGCTGGATGTCCCTAAAATTGGGTCGCTTTCGAGAATTACAATATTTACTCCCGGAATTGGTGTTAAGGACTGTAAATCGAGGATCGTACCCCTAACTGTTTGAGTCGATTGAGAAAAAATAAATATTGATGAAAATACAAATAGTAATAGTAATAAACTTTTCATGTCATTTTTCCTTTTCTTGAACAATTCGTTAAACCAAATTTTTGAGTTTCTCGAAAATTTACCTATCCTTTTTTTTGCGCTTTTTTTTACAAAAATTATACCATTGCAATATATATCTAAAATTCGTTTTTCTTTGTAGGGTTTTTCCCATAGTTGTGTAGTAAAAACAAATTGTATAGTATCCACCTAACCAACTACCCTCACCAAAAAACTTGTTAAATTTAGTATTGTCACAGCTGGCGCGGGGAGCGAATCCGAGACAGCCCCTAATTACTTAAAATTTAAAAACAATAAAAAATGAATTCTTTAATCTTAATTATATTCCCACTCGCTCACTCATATTTAGCTTCAATTAAGCTACATTCACTACATCGCGATGGGCGCTAGTCGAACTGAAGCCAAAACCGCGCTAGAGGGTAATCTCTTGCATAGGGAAGCCTTATAAATATTTTTAGGGCTTCCTTTAAAATTTTTGTCATAAAAGAATCGAATTTTGATAATAATTACTTAAATTAGCTTAATAATAATTATAAATGAACTTTATGTTAAAATCAAAATATTTGATACCTGTTGTTTTCGTGATCTTTCTTATAAAACCGGCACATTCACAGTCCTGGCACACTTATTTTGGGGATACAATCTGGGATGGGAATTGCTCAGTTGGGGGTGTTCATATTGATGGAAATTCTTTTATAATAGGCGGAGCATTTCGAAGAATTGGTGGTGATTCCATTACGGCAATGGCAAGGTGGAATGATTACCAATGGTCAGGATTTGATCTTTCCCCAGAAACAAGCGGTTCTCCTACTTGTTTTGCAGAGTATAAAAATAAGTTATATACTGGTGCTCAATATACTTGGCTACCAAATGGGGTGCTTTTGGGAAACTTTGCAATCTGGGATGGCATACAATGGCTACCAGCTAACCCACCAATAGGTGGAGGTATTATTAGCTTAAAAGTAATAAATGATAGCTTATTTGCATTAGGGAGTTGTGAATTCGGAGCCAAAGTATTGGTTTCTGATGGTAATTCATGGCAATATTTGGAAAATATAGAAGCAAATTATGCAGCTAGTATTATTGAATATAATGACGAATTGCTTGTTGGAACAAATTATGGTTTATGGAAAAGAGTTGGATATGACACTTGGCAACAATTTCCCGGTACACCTCAAGGCTGGGTAAATGCCATGCTTGTGGATAGCGTTAATAATTTTTTATACACAGGTGGATCGTTTTATCACGTGGGAGATACAATTGAATCACACTGCATTGCCAAATACGATGGATTCCAATGGTATCCTATGCAAAAAGGTGTTATGGGAGATGTTTGGCGAGGTGTCATGGAAATGTATCGAGGGAATTTATATTTTGGTGGATTTTCTGATGCAACGGCGCTAGATACAACCCTAATAAACTACGTTGCCATGTGGGATGGAGAAAGCATTCATTCAGTTGGCGGTGGAACATCGGGAGTAGTATATGGGTTAAAGGTTTTTCAGGATACACTAATAGTAGTGGGCAATTTTACTAATGTAAATGTTTTAAATGGAGATTCCATACACAGTAAAGGCATTGCAAAGTGGTATATGCCTCCGGCAAACGATTGTAGGTATTTGCAGCCGGTTTTACATACTTGGCAGCAAGAAGGAGTTTCCGAGGATGAGTTTTATTTAATTAACGGACAGGCAACTGTAAACTTTTACAATAACAATGCTTATGCAAATTCATGGGAGTGGGATTTTGGCACTTCGACAGGCTCAGTGACCGCATCCCAAACAGTAGAATATATCTATAACTACCCAGGAACATATAATGTTCGAGTAACTGTTACCGATGGGCAATGTGTAAAAACTGCCGAAAAAGAGATTAAAATTTTTCTAAATACAAGTATTTCTGAAGAATTAAAACAAAACATCTTAAATGTTTTTCCTAATCCAGCAGGTGAAAAAGTAAATATCGAATGTTTTGTACCTGACGACGTTACCGAAGCAACTTTACAAATCATTTCACCAACTGGTCAAACATTAAAATCAATTTCTTTAAATAAAGATGAAAATAAGATGAATATCTCAACAAACAACTGGGATTGCGATTTTGTAATAGTGAATGTAGTTCTTAACAACGAAGTTATTAACACAAGAAAAGTAATAATTGAAAAGAAATGAAAAAAAAGCACTCTTATTTTTTTATATTTTTGATATGGATTCAATTGATGCCCCTTTTTATAATAGCACAATTAGATCCACCAAATCTAGTAAATGAATTCACGAGCAACGCTTGTTCTCCATATCTTTCTTTTGTTGGTGTCGAAGAGGCGGTAAAATATGAAATTCAAGTTTCCTTAGATAATTCCTTTATTACAGATGTGTTTATTGATTATACAGAATCAACAACTTATTATTTACCGTTACTAGAATTTGACAAAGAATACTTCCTAAGAGCTAGAGCTATCAATGATACTGACACATCAATTTGGAGTGATACAATTTCAAGAGTTACTATATCACGAGGAGTCGTTGATGTTGAAATAAATCAAGATGGAAATTTGATAGCAACTGAAGACAGGCTTTACTGTAGTATTGAACGCTGGTGGGAGGTTGATACTATTGGATCTTTTAATTCTCCTATACTATTCAGAGACACTACATTTGATGAAAATTATATATTAGTCCATGAGCCATTCTATTTTTGTTCAGATTACTATTTTAGGGTAAAATGTATAAGCTTAATTGATACTACTCCTGCTTGGTCTCAGCATTTATTTAATTCCATCTCCATACCCTGCTCACCAACACTAGTTTCTCCCAATAATTTTAATTTTACAAATTCCATAACCAATTTAAAACTTGAAAGATACGATCACCCGTTACGATATGTTTTTGAGTTGGATACAACAATCGATTTTACAAATCCAAGGGAGTTTGAAATTGCCGATACAGATGATTCTGATTTGGTTTCGGTTGGGGATTTATACTTTGAGAAACAGCATTACTGGCGTGCAAGAGCAATAAACCCTATTGACACATCACAATGGTCAGATATTTTTACCTTTAGCATGTGTGGGGTGCATCAAACTTTGCCGTTAGATGAAGAAATAAATATAAGTACAAACCCAAGCCTTAGTGTTGTAACAATAGGTAATATAATTGGTTATCATTTCGAGCTTGATACAGTTCCAGATTTTTCTTCCGAAATGTTTATGCAATATGACTCTCCAAATTCAGCCATAAATTTAGAAAATTTACTATTTGGAACTACTTATTACTGGAGAGTTCGAGTCTATCATTCCCTCGATACATCCAGCTACACAAGTGTAAGAAGCTTTACAACAGTTTTAGCTCCTGCTCTTATTAGTCCTCCAGATTTGTCTGTCAATCAAAACTTAAAACTTAATTTAAGAGCAGGATTTTTATCCGGCGTTACAAAATATCAGTATCAGCTTTCACAAAGCCTTAATTTTTTACCGCAACAAACAACACTTTTGGAACATAATAATTTTGCGAATATGGTTCAGACCGATTTATTGCACTTCGGCATTGAATACTATTGGCGAGCCCGTTACATCAATGAAAACGACACATCAGCATGGAGCACTGCATTTTCGTTTGTAACTATAGCAAAACCTCAGCTTATTGAACCTACTGATCAAGCTACACAAATGCCAATAAATAACTGTATGTTATATTGGCAAAATATCCAATATGTTGACAGCTATACTTTATGGATTAGCACTACTCCTGATTTTACTGAATATGAAGAATACTTACAGCCGTTTTATGGCAATATCATTTATTTGAGCGAATTACTTCCATCAACAACATATTACTGGAAAGTAAAAGCAATCACAAGTTCTGGCGAGTCAAACTGGTCAGAAACATGGTCTTTTACAACTCAAAATACGTCAAAATCAGATTTATTGGATCAAGACTACAACTTTCAAATTTTCCCAAACCCGAGTAGTAACGATTTTACAGTAAAAGTCACATTGCCAAATTACAATAACGCAGAAATTAAAATTGCAGGACTAAACGGGCATTTAAAGGATATTATTTCGGTTACTAGCGAAACAACAGTTATTCCTACAAAAGGATGGAAACCTGGTGTTTATGTTTGTAATCTTTTTATTGATGGAAAATTGGTGAAAACTGAGAAATTGGTGTATGAGTAAGGTTGTTTGTAGGGCACGGATTGCAACCGAGCGTTTTGCGAGCTCAGCGGAGCTAAATACGAGCGAGCGGGTGTATATACCTATAGTTTAGTTGTTAACGACAAGCAAATAGATGTTAAAAAAATGATAATTACACAGTAAATATTTATGAAAATTAAAAAACTGATATTTTTTATGATATTGCAGGCATTTCTAATACCTGCAATGTCTTTTTCTCAGGTCTGGGACGATAATTTTGTTGGAATTGATAGCTTGTATCATCCATTGGGAGGTGTAATAAATTTGAATGACTTTTATAATTATAATGATTCTGTATTATACATATCAGGATCATTCAGCAATGTGAATAATATAGAAGCAAATGGGATAATAAGTTGGAATACAGATACAATTCAAACCTATCAGCTTGGCATGGAATGGGGCGTAATCAATGCTGTGCATATATATAGAGATACTCTATACATTGGAGGCAGTTTCCAAAATGCCAGTGGCGAACCCAATACCGCTCGATTAGCAATATGGAATGGAGAAGCTTGGCAGGGGACTAGTCTCGGGCAACCGGGTGGGTATGTTTGGGATTTTACTCAATTTCATGATACACTGTATATGTGTGGGAATTTCAGCACTATTGGTTCAAATGCATTTGATAAAATAGCTGCCTATAATGGCGAGGACTGGATCAATGTAGGGAGTTTCGGAATGTGGGCAAGTGCACTGGAGGTATTTAACGGCGAGCTGTATGCAGGAGGATATTGGGGTATAAGAAAATATCTTGGAGGTACACAGTGGGAAACATTTCCGGTAAAACCCAATGATTTTGTATTTGAGCTAAAAGCTGATGCAATAAATACATTTCTGTATGTAGGAGGTCAATTTACAGCAGTAGCAGGAGAGCCCTCAGTTGGTTCTGCAATGTGGGATGGTTTTAATTGGCATCCACTAGGGAATTACTGTTCAGGAACTGTATGGCAGCAGTCAATGGAAATATACAGAGGAGACCTTTATACAGCTGGTGGTATTTATTACACTGATGATGAAGAGTATCGAACTTTTATTACACGTTGGAATGGTGAAAGCTGGGATAGTATTGGTGGTGGTTTTTCTGATAATATTTCTGCGATTGAGCTTTTCCGCGATACTCTTTATATGGGAGGAGGTTTCCAAACATGGAGTCCTGTTAATCCGGAAGTAAAGCAACGTAACAAAGGTATGGTAAAACTCTACATGCCCGACAACGGTTGCGATTATCTAAAGCCACGCATTAACGCATATACTGACACATTTTACCTAAACAACGGAGAGGCTGTTGTTAATTTGTACAATAACAATCCTTATGTTGATAGTTGGGAGTGGGACTTTGGCACTTCGACAGGCTCAGTGACCTCATCCCAAGCCGTTGAGCATACTTATACAGAAGTTGGAGAATACAATGTACAAGTTACAGTTACCGATGGCGAGTGTGTAAAAACTGCAAGCAAAACAATTTATATTGAGCTTGGTACCGCATTGCAAGAGTTTGAGCAAATAGAAATGCAGGTTTTTCCAAACCCAAGCAGTAATGATTTTACATTAAAGACATCACTTCCAAACTATAATAATACAGAAATAAAAATTGCTGGTTTAAACGGGCATTTAAAAGACATCATTCCTGTTACTGGAGAAACAACAGTAATCCCGACAAAAGGCTGGAGCGCAGGGGTTTATGTTTGTAATCTTTTTATTGATGGAAAATTGGTGAAGACGGAGAAGTTGGTGTTTGAGTAGAGGGTGGTGTGGTAAAAGATTTAATACAATCTCTGGTGGTACCACACGATGAAATCGTGCGGTAACGTTATTATTAATGTAAAAGATTTGCTTAAGTTTATTTAGTGGGTTGAAATCGTGCGGCAGCTGGGAAAAACAGTTTTTAGTTATTTTTATTTTTTAAAAACTACATTAAATTATTTTCTTATTTTTGATAAAAAATATCTAAATGGATTTTTCTTCACTTTTTGAAAACATAAAATCAACGCATCTAACCTTGCAAAAATCTGCATCAAATGCAATTAATTTATCAATTACTATTCGGAACTGGATTATAGGCTACTACATAATTGAATTTGAACAAAATGGAGCGGACCGAGCAGCATACGGAGAGAAGTTGTTGAAAAATCTGGCGAAAAAGTTTGAGAATACTCACATAAAGGGGATGACAGAAAGAAGATTTCGGGAATATCGCAGGTTTTATACAGTTTATCCTCATATTGGAGAAGTTATAAACGATTTTATACCACAAGATGCAATTCGGCAGTTGCCAACCGCCAAATTTGCTAACCATGAAATTCGGCGGTTGCCGACCGCCGAATTGGATGCTGATCTATACTTCAACATACCAATAATTCCATCCGCAAAACTTCTCTCAAAACTTTCGTATTCTCACTTTGCTGAAATTGCCAAAATCGATGATCCATTAAAACGTGTGTTTTATGAAATGGAGTCAATTAAAGGAAACTGGTCTGTAAAAGAGCTTGAAAGGCAAATTTATTGGTAGTGTTTAGAAAAGTGTGTATTTAAGCTTGTAAAATCGACAATAAATATTATTTCTGCCGTTAACTAATTGCTTGCTACCGTTTACTCATTTTACCTTTTTTTTAGAATAACTACAGCGTATGTTTGCTTCATAATTCAAAATCTAAAAATTATGAAACAGAATCTTTTAACAATTTTATTTATGCTACCGGTTTTGATGGCTGGCGCTCAGCAAATCACCGAAAGCGTTATCTCGTCTGGTGGAGAATCTTACTCAAATCAAGATTACAACCTTAGTTGGACTATTGGCGAAACTGTCATTGAGACATTTTTTGCTGACGGACTTACATTAACACAGGGATTTCAGCAAGGATCATACACAATTACTCGAATTGATGAAAACAATAATGGGAAATTTGAAGTTAATGTATTTCCTAATCCTGCTGTAAATTATGTAAATATTGAAACATTTGGAGAACCAAAAGAAATGTTTGCATCGCTATACGACATGAATGGAAAAGTTGTAAGGCATCAGGCATTTTCTACCAATGCTCTAAGTTTGAACATCTCAGATTTAAAGGAAGCGACATATTTACTTGTAATAACTTCAATCAAAGGAGAGAAACTTGCAAAATTTAAATTAATCAAAAATCAATAAACCTAAAACTTATGAATATGAAAAAGACAATTTTATTATTAGCAATGATTGTAGTTTCAATCTGTGTGCTAGCGCAAAGTCCACAAATGTTTAATTATCAGGCAGTTGTCAGAGACGCGCAGGGAACGCCAATTATGAACGATAATGTTGAAATTCAAATCAATATCTTATCAAGTACCATTGATGGCGACGTGGTTTTTACAGAAACACATAATACTATTACAAACGATTATGGATTAATTAATTTAAAGATTGGTTCTCAAAACGATATGTCTGTTGTTGATTGGACATCTGATGCGTATTTTATTGAAGTAGTGTTAGATGGAACACAGATGGGAGTTAGTCAGTTGCTTAGTGTGCCTTTCGCAATGCATGCAGCTACTGCCGGCAATGTTTTTAGTGGAAATTACGAAGATTTAAGTGGAGCACCAAATCTTGATATTTATTTGACTGATATTACAACTGGTAGTCTTGGTGATCTCGCCGATGTAGATCTAACTGGTTTGTCAGATAATCAGATACTAAAGTATAATGCTACAACAGAAAAATGGACAGCAATTGATGTAGCAGCAGCCTCAGAAACTGATCCGGTTTTTGTTGCGAGCGAAGCTGCAAATGTTACAGATGCAGGTAGTGGTGTTGTTATAACTGATGTAGAAAGAACAAAACTTGCCGGAATCCAAGAAGGAGCAGAGCAAAACGTAAATCCTGACTGGAATGCTGTTGCTGGTGATGCTCAAATCCTTAACAAACCTTCATTGTCAACTGTTGCAACAACTGGCTCTTACAACGACTTAAGTGACAAACCTGCAATTTATGACGGAACCTGGGATAATATTACAGGTAAACCGCTCTTTGAAACAGTTGCAACTAGTGGCGATTATAACGATTTGTCAAATAAGCCTACAACAATTAGTGCTTCACAGGCAAATGCGATTACAGAAAACACAGCAAAACGCACATATCCATTAGTTGACGAAACAAAACTTGCCGGAATCCAAGAAGGAGCAGAGCAAAATGTAAATCCTGACTGGAATGCTGTTGCCGGTGATGCCCAAATTCTAAATAAACCTGCTTTATCAACTGTAGCAACAAGTGGTTCATACAACGACCTTGGCGATAAGCCTGCAATTTTTGATGGAACCTGGGATAACCTAACAGGAAAACCAAATTTTGCTGACGTAGCAACAAGTGGTAATTATGATGATTTATCTAACAAACCTACCACAATTAGCATAGCACAAGCAAACGAAATAACTGCTAATACTGCAAAACGCACATATCCATTAGTTGACGAAACAAAACTTGCCGGAATCGAAGAAGGAGCAGAGCAAAATGTAAATCCTGATTGGAATGCTGTTGCCGGTGATGCACAAATTCTTAACAAACCTTCATTGTCAACTGTTGCAACAACTGGCTCTTACAACGACCTAAGTGACAAACCTGCAATTTTTGACGGAACATGGGATAATATCACAGGTAAACCGCTCTTTGAAACAGTTGCAACTAGTGGCGATTATAACGATTTGAATAATACACCAAACATGAGTTTATACGCAACAAAAGACATGAATAGTGAAAATATTACAAATTTAGCAGATCCAATAGCTGAGCAAGACGCGGCAACAAAATCTTATGCAGATATGAGATTCCAGATTTTGCTAAATTATATGGTAGAGTCGGGAGCAGATGTTGAAGGATTAATGGATGCCGGAGTAACCGTTGAAGAACTAGTTGAAGCAGAAGCATCTATAGCAGATTTGATTGCTAATGGAGCAGGAGTAGAGGAGTTGTTTAATCTTGGAGTTTGTGTAGGAACATTGCGCGATAATGGAGCAGCAGAGGCTGATCTAATAGCTGCAGGTCTGGTAGGGACTGTTAGTGATTTTGAGGGCAATTCGTACGAATGGGTTAAAATTGGAACTCAAATCTGGATGGCTGAGAACCTAAGATCTACAAAATATTCTGATGGTACTGAGATTAATCCTTTTTTTCCTAGCACATTTGGATATTATGCTTATGCCAACGACCCGGCAAATATTCCGGTTTATGGTTATCTTTATAATATGGAAGCATTTTCCAATGGAGAACCTACTAGTGATGCCATTCCTAGCGGATTTCAAGGTGCTTGTCCTTCGGGTTGGCATGTGCCTAGCGATGGAGAATGGGATGTTTTAGAGGATTTTTTAGTTGACGAAGCGTATATGATTGATGAATCAAATGTTGGAAAAGCACTTGCTTCGAAAAACCTATGGACTAGCAGTGCTACCGAAGGTCATGTGGGTAACGATATGAGCACAAATAATGCCAGTGGCTTTAATGCTTTACCTGGTGGAACTAGAAATGCTGCAACTCAAGCTTATTCGGGAAAAGGACAAAAAGCATATTTTTACTCCTCGTCATGGTATCATACTGGTTGGCCTGATTATGATGATTTCGTTAAAAATCATCAAATTGATTATAATAAATCTGTGCTTACTCACGGTTATCAAAGATTTTCGACTTACTCGGTTAGATGTGTAAAAGATTAAAAAATAAGAAATAGGTAATTTTTCGAGAAACTCAAAAAATTGGGATTAAGAATTAAAAAAAAGAAATAGGTAATTTTTCGAGAAACTCAAAAAATTGGGATTAAGAATTAAAAAAATTAAAAAAGAAATAGGTAATTTTTCGAGAAATTCTAAAAATTGGTTTAATAAATCTTAAAAGAAAGAATAAGGCGGCTATATTGTGTCGCCTTATTTTGTTTTAAATACTCATTAAAATTAATTATTTTTGTAAGAAATAAGATTAAGGCAAAAAAATATGAAACTTAAAAATGAACAACAACAAATTCTTAAAGATTTATATAGTGTTGACGAACAAGTTACATTAAAAGCAATTAAAGAATTAAGATCTAAAGGAGGTGTTTTTGCTATTGAGGCTTTAATGGAAATATTGTTTTCAAATAAAACTGAAGAAATTAGCGTAGAAATAAATAGTCTTTTTCGCGACTTAAAAGACAGTAAAGCCTCTATTGTTATACAGTCAAATTTGGAGAAATATCAAACATCGGAAATGATTTCGGATTTTATCTCTGCATTATGGCAATCAGCGATACCATTTGATAGCCTAGAAATATTTGTTAAAATATTTGTTTCTGGGAATGATAATACGGCATTTGAAGCATTAACACTCATTCAACAAAATGCTGCAAATTTATCTGACAATTCGAGAAAAAATTGTTTATTGATTGTAAAATCTGATATTGATAAACTCTCGGATTTTAAGAAAGCTTTAGCAGTTGACTTAATTGAGGTTTTGAAGTAGTTTCAGGCAATTTGTTGTTGTGAAATATTACATTCGACACATCTTTAACGTCATAAGAAAATAGGTTTTTTTTCTGATGTTTTTGCAAAATTGTTCAATAAATAGATAATGGTTTTTGTCGGCAATGTAAAGTCTTGATTCTGCAAAGTGTTTAAATCTCACTTCCAACTTTAGACACTCTAGGCACTTTCAACTCTAGGCACTTTCAACTCTAGGCACTTTAAGAACTTTAGGCACTTCTTCCAACTTTCCATCGTCCCGTTTTTAGGACATTGAAAAATGAAAGAGTAATTTTTTGTTTTTATCGACGTTTACATTGCCCAATCTATATTGAACACGAAAAAAGGTTTTTGTTGGCAATGCAAAGTCTTGATTCTGCAAAGTGTTTTAATCTCGCTTGAAACTTTAGACACTCGAGGCACTCTAGGCACTTTCAACTCTAGGCACTCTAAGAACTTTAGACAATTCTTCCAACTTCATACGCTGCTTCCCGCCTCAATTAAAACAATTTACTAGAGATTGTCAGCTATTTTAATTGCAACATTTTTCACTTCGTCAAAAATTTCCTGTTTTCCTTGGTTAGATGCTTGTGAAACAGCAGTAAAGTATTTGTGTTCAATTACTTGCATTCCGCAAAAACCAAAAATACAATCATGAGTAAGTGTGTTCAGAGCATCAATTCTCTTCTTATCTTTAAGAACGTTTTTAGACCCAGTAGTATTAAAAATCACAATTTTTTTGTTAGTAAGTTTTGGGATAGCAGTATTTTCGTCAAATTCAAAAGCATACCCCTGAACAAAAACTCGCTCGATGTATCCTTTAAGAATTGCGGGCATTCCCGACCACCAAATAGGATATACAAAACAAATAAGATCTGCCCACTGAATAAACTTTTGTTCATTCATAATATCAACAGGAAATATATCCTGTTCAATTGATTCTAAATCTTTTTTACTTAAAACCGGATTAAATTTAATCTCATATAAATCGCGTACAACGACTTCGTGTCCGTTTTTGTGAAATGTCTCAGCTAAGGTGTCTCTAATTGCTCCGGTAAAGCTATTCTCTTTATAATTTGCGTAAATGATCAGTGCTTTCATAATTCAAGTTTTTACAAAATTAATGTATTATGAATTAAAAGAAGAAAATAATGGACAATATTTATGAACAATGCAAAAAAAAACCGTCGAGAAAGACGGTTTTAATTATTTTATTTGGAGAGTTATTTTTCTATTTGAGATTAAGCTTTTTTGCAATATTTTTTGGTATAGCGTCTTTGTGTACAACAATATTCATTGTTTTGTATTTTACAAAGCTTTCTGATGCATAGAAATAACCATCATAAATATTGTTAGTGTTCCAAGAGTTTTTGACATAATAGTATTTTGTTCCGTTTTGGTCTTTTGCAATGCCTGCAATTAGCATTCCATGATCATCAGTGGTTTGGTAATTGTCAAAAGCTTCTTGTCTCATTTCCTGAGTGATTTTTTTCTCAGCAACCGGTTTTTCGAATTTATATAATAATTCTTCTTGTTCTCTTTTTGAAAGTTCTTCCCATTTTGCTCTTTCTAGTCCGTCTAAGTCGGGACGGTCTTCTGATGGAACAATTGCAACGCCTTTAGACCATTTGAATCCTTTTTCGCTTACATCAGCACCCCAAGCTACAGAATATCCGTTATTAATTGCATTGTCAAGAACTTCCATCATTTCGTCAACAGGCAAGTTGTAGGATTTACCCCACAACCAGTTGTCAGGAATTTCGAGAATAAACGATTTGTAAAATGGGTGGTGAGTGTATGATGTGAAATTGATATAATCCTCAGAGTTAAAATTTAGTTCTTGAGCAAATGTTTTTGGCGTATAATCTTTTCCATTATAATTAAACTTCTCAGGTACTTCGCCAAGATAAGCATCTAAAATGCCCTTATAGCCTTCGAGCCAAGCAGTTGTTAGCTTTTTGTTAGAGTTTTTCAATACTGCATCAACATAAGCTTCTAAAACAGCATCTAATTCACCATGAACATGATTGTCTTCTCCATACTCTAGTCCTTTATATTCCGCTTCGGGAACAATTCCAAAATTATCGATTACCCAAAATACATCATGAAATGCTCCGCCACCGCCAAAATTTGTTTTTCCGTGCATTCTTACATACTTCTCGGCTTTGTATTCAAAAGCTTTGCGAACAATGTAAATGTCGGCAAGGTCAAATTCGCCTTTTCCAAGTCTCATTAACTCGGCCTCAACAAAACCTAACCCACTGTAACTCCAGCAAGTTCCAGCACGATATTGGTCTTTTACAGAGCTTACAGGAACTTGTTTTTCCATTGTAAATTGGTAAACTTCTTTTTTCTCTTCAGTCTCTTGAGCAGTTACACTTACTGCTAAAAAAGCAAGACTGATTAAACTGATTATAAACGCGTTTCTTTTCATAATTTAGATTTTTTTGACAAATATAGTAAATGTTTCTTTTTTATTGTCTTTATGGTTGTTGATTTAAGTTAGAGAAATGTTAATTATTTGTCCATGTTTTGCAGATTTGTATTTCTTGCCCTTATTATTACAGGCAATATGATTTCAAATCCAAACAGCCGGGGTCAATGCTTATAATCTGTATTGTTAAATGATTATAATTTGTAAAGTAATAGGTAATTGCTTCCTCTGTTTAGGAGTTGGTTTGATAATTTTATGATATTGTAAAAGAGTCTAATAAGTAAAATTGTTGTATCTTTACATAAAAAAGCACAATGCAGCAGTTACTGGAAAAACGGAAGAGCGATTTAATTGCTATTTGTAAGTTACTGAACATAAAAAGATTGTATGCCTTTGGCTCAGTTGTTTCAGATAATTTTAGAGATGATAGTGATATCGATTTGCTTATTTCATTTTCTGATAATTTGACTTTGGATGAATATACCAATAACTATTTTGAACTTCATTATAGACTTCGGTCACTTTTTAAGAGAGAAGTGGATATTGTAACCGAAAAATCTCTTTCCAATCCATATTTTATCGAAAGCATTAATGAATCAAAAGTTTTAATTTATGAAGCGTGAAGTTAAAAAGTATTTTTTTGATGTTCAAACATCCATTGATTCTATTAGCGAATATCTAGGCGATAAAAGAGATTTTACTGAATATCAGGGAAATAAACTCTTGCGAAGAGGAATTGAAAGGGAAATTGAAATCATTGGAGAGGCAATAACCCGAATTATGAAAATTGCTCCCGAAATTAAAATTGATACCAATTTAATTTCAAAAAGCCCTATTGGATATTGCAATTATTTTGTACATGTGGAAGGCGAAAAATCTTGTCATAGCATTAGCTATGTCAATTTTTTTCAACGAAGCAGATGTGCAAAATAATCAATTTATATTGGGTGTTTTGATATTATATTGGTATGAAAATGCACGGCAAATAGTTGATACAAGAAATTGGGTTATTCACGGATATGATAGAGTTGATGATGTAATAATATGGGGAATTATTTCAATTCATTTGCCTAAACTTAAAAAAGAAATTGAGGACTTATTAGCAAAAGAATAACTGAAATTTTAGAAATAATTCTTTAGTAAAAAAGCAATAACAACCCCCAAATAATTACCAATAGCATAGCCAATAATGCCGATCGAAATCCCCGGTAAAATTACCTGTTTATTTTTAACGGCATCTGCTATCATTGGTACAAAAGGAGGGGAGCAAACCAAAGCTGTTGATGTTACTATTGTTGTGTCCCGGTCGATGCGAAAAATAGCCGAAAATAAAATATGTAAAAACAGAGTGGCAAATATTGTAAATCCAATGTAAAAGAAAAGACTAAATGAAATGTTTTGTAAACTTTCAATATCAACCAGCGAGGCTAAACTAAGACTGAAAATCAAAATAAAATACATTCCAAAACTAAACGAACCCTCTATTTTTTGCACTTTTCTGTTTAAACCGCCCAATAAACTTAAACTCGAAAGGGTAAGAATTACCAATAACATTGAAACATCGCCGGTAATTAGAAATGAAGTTGCCAAACTTATCCCTCCAATAATAATCGAAAGTCCGAAAGAAAGAAGCAAATGTTTAAATCTGCCTTTGGTAAATGGGTTTTCGTTGATGTTTTCCGTATTTATTCTTGATTTATCAATGTCTGATTCTTCAACATATTTAAATTTTGGGAGTACAAATTTTAATAAATATTTCCCAAATGTCATTATCGAAAGCAAGAAAACAACACCATAAAATAAATCGTAAGTGTTAACCATAATATAAACTTCGGAGCTTACTCCCAAAGCCGATTTTAATGCTGCCAGATTTGGTGTTCCGCCTGTATATAGTCCAACCATCATGCCTCCAATATTATGAGCATCATTGATTTCGTTTGACCAAATCAAGTAGCCGATAGTAACAGTGATAATTAGACTAGTCATTCCAATCGCAAATGAAAGTAATGTTTTTCCGGCCAATTTTTTCCACGTTCTTAAGTCAGAGCCAAATAATAACATTGGTAATGCAATTATCACACTGATATTCATAAAGTTTTCAATTAAATCGTGGGAGTTTTCAGGTAATACACCACTAATACTTAGTATTATCCCACTGACAAAACTCAAAATCACAGCTCCAATTTTACCTAAAATCTTAAACTTTTCGCATAATCGAATAATTACATAAGGAAAAACGAGAAGAAAAATAGCAACTAAAACTAATTTCATAAAAGCTAATTTATACTATGACAAATTTTTGCACCAAAATAATATATTTTTTTTACTAAGAATTATTTTATTTTCAAATCTTACTCTTAAAGTTCTTAAACTTAAAGTCTGAAATCTATACTCAATCCGTCATAAGCAAGTTCTGCAAAATCGGGTAGCTGAGAGTTTATGTCTCTATGTAATCCCATTTGGTGGGCAATGTGTGTAAAGTATGCTTTTCGTGGAGAACACTCAGTAACTATTTTAAGAGATTCTTCTAAGGAATAGTGAGAGATGTGTTTCTCTTTGCGTAATGCGTTAATAATAAGTGTGTTAGATCCATATAATTTAAGTTTTTCTTCTTCTGAAATATAATTAGCATCTGTTATATATGTTAAGTCTCCAATCCTAAAACCCAAAATTGGTAATTTATAGTGCATTGCTCTGATGGGTGTGAGTTTTATATTATTAATGTAAAAATCTTCTTCGTCTATTGTATTAAGATTTAATCTTGGTATTCCCGGATAATTTGAGCCTGAAAAAACATAGGAATAGTCGCTGCGCAAAGCTTTTTGAACTCTTGATTCGGCAAATATTTCCATTGGTTTTTGAGTTCTAAAATTAAACGCTCTAACATCGTCAAGTCCTGCAATATGATCTTTGTGCTCATGCGTAAAAACAATTGCATCGAGGCTTTTGATATTTTCACGCAACATTTGTTGTCTAAAATCAGGACCGGCATCAATAAGAATGTTGGTATCATCTATTTTTAAAAGCATTGACGATCTTAATCTTTTATCTTTGGGATCTTGAGAGGTGCATACATCACAGTCACATCCTATTACAGGAACTCCTTGCGATGTGCCGCTACCTAAAATGATTGCTTCCAAGATAAAACGTTTTTCACAAAATTAGTTAATAATCTGATTAAACATAATGATTTTTGTCTGTTTTGTACACATTTCTATATCGTCAAAGGATTTTGCGAAAAAAAATGTAATTTTGCAAAAATCTTTACCGATGAATTATTCTAATAGTAAGCTTTTTCTTATTCCTAACTCGATAGGAGACATTGATCCAAAATTGGTTGTTCCGGCTGGATTGCCAAAAATTGTAGAGAGTTTAAGCCATTTTATTGTTGAAGATGTTCGTAATGCCCGCCGATATTTGCGAAAGCTGAGTAAGGAAATTGTTATTGATGAGCTAAATTTTTATGAACTAAATAAGCACACCGATGATTTGCAGATATCAACTTATCTTAATATTTGTAAAAGTGGATTAGATATTGGCTTGTTGAGTGAAGCCGGTCTGCCGTGCGTGGCCGATCCCGGAAATGTAATTGTGAAAATGGCTCATCAGAAAGGAATTCGTGTCGTTCCAATAACTGGTCCGTCGTCAATATTTTTAGCACTTATGGCTTCGGGTTTAAACGGGCAGAATTTTGCTTTTAATGGTTATCTGCCGGTCGATAATAATGCAAAAATTCAAAAGCTAAAAGAACTTGAAAAAAAATCGCGATCCGAAGGGCAATCACAGATATTTATGGATACTCCTTACCGTAATAACAAAATATTGGACGATATTCTGAATAATTTGAATCCAAATGCTTATCTTTGCATTGCTATGAATATAACTTGTGAAGATGAGATGATTAAAACCAAGACCTTGTCGGAATGGGCAGGCAACAAGCCTGATCTTCATAAAAAACCTTGTATTTTTATTATTTAAAAATTAAAGTATGGTTAATACAAACAGAATACTCAAAATATTTGTTCTAGTTGTTGGTCTGGCACTAGTTGTTTTATCTTCAGGCAAGATTTTTAATGTGGAAATCTTTCATAATCCTGATAGTCCTCAAAATCAACCGGTTGTTTTAACTGAGCAAACAGCATTTTTGCCGGAATTATGTGACGATTTTTCTTATTATACTCACGATA
The DNA here is from genome assembly GCA_016937855.1 of Bacteroidales bacterium. Taxonomy (GTDB): domain Bacteria; phylum Bacteroidota; class Bacteroidia; order Bacteroidales; family ML635J-15; genus Bact-19. The sequence goes on from JAFGVU010000184.1 coordinate 25,128, forward strand.
CTGTTGCCGATTGTTATTATCTATACAATTCTAAAAAAAAATTGGAATGCTATGTCCTGTTAACAATGCCATATTGTAAAGATATCGAAGGTTATGGTGGTTGTGTGCCATTCGCAATAGTGTTTAATCCGGACGATAAAATAAGAGAGTTGTACTTGTTGGAAAATTCGGAAACTCCATCTTGGATTAGTAGTCTTTATGATGAGAAATTTTTCGACAATTGGGTAGGACTCACTGCAAAAGAGGCATTGTCAACACAAATTGATGCTGTTAGCGGAGCAACATATACTTCGCAAGCTGTAATTGAATCGTGTAATCACAGATTATCCTTATTTGCAAATACCGAAGCTGGCAGTAGTAGTAATTCATGGGTTAAAATTCTTGCATTAGTTTCATCATTTTTGTTTCTGATTTTTGCAATTTATAGCTTCTTAGTACCACAAAAAGCTAGTAGATTTAGGATATTTTTATTGCTGGCATCAATTGGAATATTAGGATTTTGGCAAGGTGATTTTTTAAGTTTAGCATTATTCCAAAAATGGTTGCTCGGGGGTGTAAAAATCTGGACGCAAATCTTTCTTTTGATCGTTCTAATTTTATCAATAATTCTTCCTCTGATAACTAACAAATCTTTTTATTGTCAGTTTATATGTCCGTTTGGAGCTGCTCAGGAATTGATCGGAAAAATTAATAAAAGAAAAATAACCTTCTCTCAGCCCCTAACAAAATTGTTCAAAAATATCAGACTGCTGTTTTTGTTTGTGCTATTTGTGATGTTAGTTGTTGCAATAGATTTTAGCCTTGAGGATTTTGAGCCATTTTCAGCATTTAAGTTTAAATTTGCATCAGCATCGACACTTATTTTAGCGCTTGTGATGCTTTTCTTATCCATATTCATAAATAAACCATGGTGTAGATTCTTTTGTCCTACCGGAGCATTCTTAGGCTTATTGCGTGGGAAATCGTCAAAATCCGAATCAAAAAAAATTAGTATAGCTCTATTATCAAATATTGTTTTAGGGTTAACAGTCTTGGTATTAGTTTATTTTAATTTTATAAAGCCCGATAATACTAAAAGCGTCCAACAATCAAACAACGAAACAGTTATCATGAATAATGCACTCGAAGTAATTCATAATCGTAAATCGGTTCGAAATTTTACAGACGAACCGGTTACCAAAGAGCAACTTGAGACAATTGTTAAAGCCGGTATGGCAGCACCAACAGCACGAAATTTGCAACCTTGGGCATTTGTTGTTGTTACCGAAAGAGAAAAACTAGATGCTCTAGCAGAGGCCTTACCTTACGCTAAAATGTTAAAAGAAGCACAGGCTGCAATAATTGTATGCGGAGATATGCAAAAAGCAGCAACAGATGTTGATAGTGCATATTGGGTGCAAGATTGTAGTGCAGCAACGCAGAATGTCTTGCTCGCAGTAGAATCTATGGGTTTAGGTGCAGTTTGGACAGCGGCTTATCCATATTCCGAAAGAATGAATCCTGTAATTGAAATTCTAAATCTTCCCGAGTATATAAGACCTTTAAATGTAATACCGGTAGGAGTTCCAACAGGTGTGGATAAACCTAAGGATAAATGGAAACCCGAACGCTTGCATTGGGAAAAATGGTAGTGCTTTTCAGCAGCCACTAAGATTAGGTTTTATGAAATCTCTCCTCGTAATGAAATGGTAAGCAGTTTTGAAACCTCTTTCTGAGAAAATTCTTTCGATAATAGAAACATCATTTTGGCAATGGCAGCCTCTGTAGTCATATCGTTACCACTTACAACACCAATTTCTTTGAGTTGTGCGCTAGTTGCATATTTGCCTTGTTGTACACGACCCACAGTACACTGAGTGATGTTCAGAACAACAATGCCTTTGTCTATACACGATTTTAAAATACTTACAATTTCTAAATTAGTAGGTGCGTTCCCCGAGCCATAGGTTTCAAGGATAATACCTTTTAATTCTGGAATTTTGGAAACTGCTTTAATTGTTTTTGATTGTATGCCGGGAAAAAATTTTATTATTGCTATTTCGTTACATAATTCATTGTGGGCAATTAAAAAATCTATTTTATTTCTATAAAGATTTTCATCAAAAACCTTGATTTCTGTTCCCACATGAGCAAGAAGAGGGTAGTTTGGCGAACGAAAAGCATCGAAATTTTCTGCACTAAACTTGTTTGTTCTATTTCCACGATAAAGATTATCCTCAAAATATATGCATACTTCTTGAAATACCGGTTTATTATCTCTTTGCATGCAAGCTAACTCAATTGCTGCAATAATATTTTCGCGTCCGTCTGTTCGCAACAAGCCAATTGGTAACTGTGATCCTGTAAGAATAACAGGTTTTGTCAAATTCTCGAGTAAAAAACTTAGAGCAGATGCAGTATAAGCCATTGTATCAGAACCATGCAAAATAACAAATCCGTCGTATTTTTCATAATTTGAAGCGATAACCTGACTAAGCGAAATTAAGAATTCTGTATCTGCGTCTGAAGAATCAATAAGAACCTCAAAGCTATGCGAATCAATATTTGCCGGAAAGTTTTTTAATAACGGTATGTAGTTCAGTAGATTCTCAAAAGTAAAAGGGAGTAATGTGCCTTTGTCGTTTTTTATCATCCCAATTGTACCCCCGGTATATATGATAAGAATATTTGGCTTCTTCATTTCTTAAATTTAATAAGTTGGATGCAAAACTATACAAAAATTATTAATCCGAGGTGAGTAGTGCTGAAAATTCCGTTTTAACTCCTAAATATAATGTTTGGAATGTGGGAAAATAAGTAGATGCAAAAGCGCTCTATTTAGATAGCCGAAAATGCAATAAGAGTTTTTTGTTTAATAAACCCGCGCTTACAGCGCTCAAACGACATGTGTGATTGTCCAACCTGATGCTTTGCATCAGGTTGAAATAATTCAGACTTACAGCCTGAATTGTCTCATATTTAACTTTTAAATTAAGGTCACAATAATTATTTTGCGAGAAAATTGAAGTTTTATTTCCGATAAATTAATTCAAGAACTCATGAGCAAATTTCTAGATTTTTATAAGAATGAGATGCTTCGTGATCGCATCCCAAAACCTCATGAAACGCGATCCGATAGCTATCGGATTCGCGCTTCAACCCCGAATAAACAATATAGATTTTTTGCTATTGCACAATTTTTAGTATGCTTATTCGAGGGTAAACCGGTTTTGGGAGATTGAGCTTCAACTGGTTCTTTAGTAATAATACAAATCAGGCTGAAAGTCTGATTTTATTTCACGACAGGGCAACGCCCTGTTAAAACAGACGAAGATACCACCTAAGCGCTGTAAGCGCGACTTTAATAAGGAGTATGACAAAAATAATTTTCATGCGGATTTGGGAGATTACGCAAAAGAGATTTTGTGCTATGCCTCAATTTTTAGTATAATTCGCATTATCACCTTCTGTTAGGGTTTTAGATTGGTTTAACTCTGAAAAAACAATCTCCGACCATAATTCATAGCCTTTTGGGGTAAAGTGAGCGTCTGTTTGCCAATATAATTCTTCTACAATTATTTGATTTTTAAAATCGATACTATTTATATAATCAATAAAATCTATTACCTTAATATCAGTGTTAGTGCTTATTCTTTCGATTAGCTTTATATAGTTTTGAGATGAGTAAGATAAGTTCTTAAATTCCCAAAGGTCTGGAAAACTAATTATTATTAGTTTTCCTCCATTGCTTTTTAAGGATTCACTGATGTTGTATATCTCATTTTCTATATCCTTGCAAGCAATTTCTTCAGCAGCTTTATATTCATCATCATTCATAAACATTTCGGGATAGTCGTAAACATTATGACAAATAACTCTAAAAATATAGCTCCAGGAGTAAAAATAGTATCCTGTCTGTTGCTTTACTAGAATTTGACTGCGTTTTATCCTGTTTTCTTTTCCACCACGATTTAAAACATCAATAACATCATTAAGACTAATGCTCATTATGACATAATCAGGATTTAAGTCATTTTTGAGCTTATAGTACAGTTCCGTAGCATTTATTGGGTCAAAACCTGATATTCCGGCATTTATAAAAATTATTGAATCGCCATATAAATTGGTGAAATTGTTTTCCAATAAAATCTGCCATGTAGAGTCCTGATGTGTGCCAACACCTTCGGTAAATGAGTCGCCAATAGTAAGACACACTTTTTTATTTAATATTTGGTCTTTGAGATTATTCCTGTCGCGAATTCCATACTCATTGTATAAATGCTGAAATTGAAAATCTGCGGTTTTAAAAGTATAGCTACTGTTTGGTGTATGGGAGATGTAATTACAATTAATGCATTTTGAAAACATTTTTAGTTTTAAAGCATCAAACCCGTTAGAATAAGGGGAAGAATACACCCATCCGTAATTTTTTTCAGTGTATGATTTATATTTTACCGCGAATAATCTAAGCGTTAAATCAATAAATAGCAGAAAAAAACAAACAATAATAATCCAGTATTTGATTGCGCTTTTTTGTGTTTTTATTCTAAAAATCCAACAAAATAGTTTGATTATATAATACAAAAACAGTAATAATGCCGGATAAAACAAGATGGTTGAAAGAAACCATGTTTTGCCCAACAGGAGCAACGCCAAATGAATTATCAAAAGCACAAAAAAGATAACAATGGCGGCAAAACCTAATTGTTTCCTATATTTTTTCAGTTTACCAGGGTTTATTAAAATCTACTGTTTTGTTCTCTTTATCAATCCAGTAAGTTTTTTGTTTCTTTTTACTTATACTACTTTTTGTAGAAAAAAGTTTCTGTAATAATGAAATTGGATATAAAAACAGATAAAAAACAGCACTTAATAATATTTTGCTAACGACAAAGCCAAGTGCGATACCAATGAATTGCCAGCTGTAAGAAACGAGTTTGGCAAAAATAGGTAAAAAAGCTGCCAAGACACTAATCCCCACAGCAATATAAAGATATACATCATGCTTAGTGATGATGTGTATTATTATCAGTGCAGCTGTAATAACAAGGCAGTCAGCAATATGTCTTTTTTTGTCTTTATTCATTAGAACAGTGTATATACAAAAGGAGCTACGCTACTTGATCCTCCAAAAACTACTAGTATGCCAATAATTAGCAAAACAATAATCATTGGAATAAGCCAGTACTTTTTCCTTTCTTTCAAAAAACTAAAAATATCTCTTAAAAATTCCATGTTAATCGGGTTTAAAGGTTTGGTTGAAGTCTTCTTTATTTAGAATTTGATCATCCTTTATAAAAACATAATCTTGCATTACAAGAATATCCATATCCGTTCTCATAAAACATGCAAAAGCCTGATCTGGAGAGCAAACTATAGGCTCTCCACGTACATTGAAACTGGTATTAACAATAAGCCCGGTACCTGTCAAATTTTTAAATTCACTTATCAGTTTATGATAATCGGGATTTGTGTTTTTATCTACCGTTTGTATTCTAGCAGAAAAATCGCAATGCGTAATTGCCTGAATTTGCGATCTTTTTGCATAAAGCTTTTCCATTAAGTCCAAATTGAGATAGTTTTCGGGTAGTTTTTCCCTGAGTTTTTCGACAACATGAACAACAAGAAGCATATACGGCGATTTAACAGCAGGAGTGAAGTACTCTCCACAATCTTCTTCAAGCACCGAAGGAGCAAAAGGACGAAATCCTTCTCTAAACTTGATTTTTAGATTCAATTTTTTTTGAGTTTCCAGATTTCTTGCATCGGCCAAAATACTTCTGTTTCCCAAGGCTCGCGGGCCAAACTCCATACGACCACGAAACCAGCCGAGCACTTTGTTTTGTGCAATTTGATTTGCCGCAAAAACTGACAGTTCATGGAAATTATCAAAATAAATAAAATTAGCATTATATTTTCTGGCAGTTTTTAAAACATCAGCGTTACTAAATTCTGGTCCAAGATATGCTCCTTTCATTTTATCATTAGCCGAAGGTGTAAGTTCAACACCTTTATGTATATGAGCATAAGCTAATGCAGCTCCCAATGCTCCTCCGGCATCACCTGAAGCAGGTTGAATATAAATGTCGTCGAATAGATTTTCTCGAAATAAAACTCCATTGGAAACACAATTGAGCGCAACACCACCGGAAAGACATATATTTTTCTCACCAGTAATATCGCGAGCATGTTTAGCCATTTTTAAAACAATTTCTTCAGTTACCAACTGAATTGCAAGAGCAAGATTTGAGTGAGACGAAGAAATTTCATCATTTGGATTTCGTTTTTTTAGATTAAAAAGACTTTCCCATTTGTTCGGTTTTATCATTTTTAATCGTGTTGCAAAACCGAAATATTTCATGTTTAGTTTTATACTACCATCATCAGCAATATCAACAAGTGTGGTTTTGATTTTTTTTATATAATCAAAAACTTGTTCCGATTTTGGGTTTCCGTAGGGAGCAAGTCCCATTAACTTGTACTCGCCGCTGTTTACAACAAATCCAAGAAAATATGTAAATGCTGAATACAACAATCCAAGTGAGTTCGGATAATGCATTTCTTTAACAATAGATATTCCGCTTTTATTGGCTTTGGATATTGATGCTGATGCCCATTCGCCCATACCATCTATAGTTAAAACAGCTGCAGACTCAAATCCAGAAGGATAAAATGCAGATGCAGCATGGGATAGATGATGCTCAGAGAAATATGTTTTAAGTTTGGTCTTGTCATATTTGCCGAGTTCCTTTAGCTTAGAGTAAATTTGATTTTTGATAAAAAGTTTTTCTTTAATCCAAACAGGAATAGATTTTACAAAAGGGACAACTCCGGCAGGAGCAAAATGATAAAAGGATTCAAGCAGTCGTTCAAATTTAAGAAATGGTTTTTCGTAATAGACAATATTTTCGATATCAGATATTTCAAGCCCGGCCTGATCAAGACAATATTTAATAGCATTAATTGGAAACGACTCGTCTTGCTTTTTGCGAGTAAAACGTTCCTCCTGAGCAGCAGCAATTATCTCATCCTTATAGATTAAGCAAGCAGCAGAATCGTGATAATATGCCGAAACCCCAAGTATATACATTATCTGATAACTATTTCTGAGATAAAATTGCGACCAAGCTCTTTGTTTATCCTTTTTACTAACTCAGAGCGTATTAGCATTAACTCACTTCTTATAATAGAAGAATTAACACGAACAAAAAGTTTAGAAGTATGAACAGATATTTCTGTTGTAGCTCTTGTAACATGAATTCCTGTAAGGTCCTTCCAAATAGTTTTTACTCTAACTTCATCCAAACCGTCGCTAAGATTATTGTCTTTAATGGCTTGTTGGATTAAGTCTCTAATAGATTCAGTATTTGATCTTCTCATTGTTAATTTTGATTTTCAATACAAATATGGGAAAAAAACAAATTGAAACCTAAAGTTTTGCTTGGATTAAAGATTTTATTTTCAAGTTTTTGAAAAGAGTACGTCTAACAAAACCATTTTACTCATTTAAAATAATTTTCTATATTTGTATAGCTAATATGATATAATATGAGAAATGTTAATATAAATAAGTCTATCAGATATTTTGCTACAATATTTATTTTATCATCAGTAATATCTTCCTCATGTGATAGAGTGGGCAATGAAGATAAAGACATATTCTACAAAAATTTTAACTCAAAAGTAGTTATGCTTTCTGATGTTAATGCAATGCGCATACAGGACAATCCATACTCAAGACATATCGACAGCATTTTATCCGGTTTAATTGATACTGATTTAATAAGTACCGGCTTAATACGATTTGATTTTAATGGTGATGATATTTCTGATATTGCGTTCGAAATAATCAATTTGCAAGAATTTAACAACAATAGTATTCCTGTAGAATTGGACACTCTTGCATTAAGAGCCCACCCACTTAATGTGCAAATACTTGATAATTCTACCTATGGATATGCAGATGCTTTAGATTCCGATGTGTTAGTAAATGCAGATGGAAATTGGACAGATAATATTGTCGTTTTAGGAACTCTTGCAGGCGGAGGGCAATTTAATGGTAATGGAGAAAAATATTTAGGGTTCCGACTTTTTGAAAACGATTTAATAAAATACGGTTGGATAAAAATATACTGTAGCGCACATAACGATACTCTAAAAGTTATTGACTTTGGTTATAACAATATATCAAACTCGCAAATAATGACAGGACAACAAGATTAGTTATTCTTAGTTGAAAACTTGCGGGTTTAAAGAATTCCTGAATAATTTGAGTATTCGTCGCTCGCTGTTTGACTTATTGCTTGGTCTAATTGATCAAGTATTCCTTGTTTGTCTTTGGCGAGTGTACCCTCCAGATTTAGATTATTGGATACATGATTGCTTCGAAAAATTATATTGTTACCATCAATGTTTTCGATAAATATCCTTAATTCTTGGTATAATTCGATTAGAGTTTGCTGAATATATTCACCACCAAAATTCTTTTTATATTTTTCGATTCCAAAAGGAAAGCTAAGAGTTAGTGTTGATAGGAATTTTGGATTAATTTCAGAAATTATTTTAGCTGAATTAATTGCATGCTGATAGGAATACTTGCGACCTCCTAATCCGTTAAGAATCATAATCGAAGTGTCTATCCCTGCATTATGTGCTTTTTTTATTCCCTCCAGGCTTGACTCATAAGATTCGCCCTTATTCACAAAACGAAGTAAATCATTATCTCCACTTTCAATTCCAATGTACAGCAACTTTAGCCCATTCTCTCGCAGTTGTTTTAATTCTTTATCTGTTTTTGAAAGCAAATTTGATGGCAATGCATAAGCTGAAACTCTTTGTAATCGACCAAATTTCATTTTAATTTCATCTAAAATGCTTAATAACTTATTAGCAGACAAAACCATAGCATCTCCATCGGCAAGAAAAATCTTTTTTACACCTTTATAAAATTCCGCGAGTTGTTCAATTTCCTTTTTAATCGTTTCAAAATCTTTAATTGAAAATGATTTCGATTTGTACATTTCACAAAAAACACACTTGTTGTAAGAGCATCCCTTTGTTATTTGCAAAATAGCAGAATTTGCCTCGGCAGGTGGCCGAAATACCGGCTCATCATATTTTATTGGAAAGAAAAACATAGGGCAAAGATATAATTTCTAATGAAATTTTATATCAGTTTTTTGGATATGAATTTGGTATTATCCCCTCAACATCGTATTATCATTACAAACACACACTTTTTCTTTTGTCATGATTTTTGGGTTGTTGGCACACCAAAAACTCACGCCAAAAGAGATTCAGCGACATATTTATACCCCAGACTTGCACTACGTTCAGTCTGGGTTAAAATAAATGAGTCCTTCAGACTCAAAACCCTCTACCTCTCGAATGTTGTGTGAAAAAAGGTTTGGCGTTCGCGTGTTACCATAGGAGGTTGTGTTAAATGATTAACAGTATTACAATTATGCATATGACAAACTCCAGGCTCTGATTTAGATTAGCTACTCTGATTAGCCTATTAAAATTGTTATTTAAGAACTAATTCTTATAAATTTTATATTCAGGCTCGTTTACTGTTCCTCCAATCTTCAGTCGATATTCCAAACGTTGTGATTCTGATCTGTCACTATTAGATCTCGAGCTTTTTGCAGCAAATAACTGTATTAAAAATTGTATTTTTGTGCTTATATACTCTTTGGGAGCATTTATTAAAAACTCTGCATCAATACTCTCATCAGACATGCAGTAAATTGCATCTAAATGTAACAACGCCTTGTTTACCGAAATAATTGTCGGAAGCATCATTATGCTATCATTGCTGAGATAAAACTCAATATCTGCATTCAATATATTTATTGCTTCTTCATCTATCTCATATTCCTTCAATAAATCAGTTTTGTAACAAAAGTCATTTATTTGCAATTTGTTTAGACCTTTATTTTTCGCGAAATTATTTATTGTGTCGTTTATGGCAAGTAAATTACTTCCAGAAAAATTAATTATTCCGCTAAGTTTATCTATTGACAGGGCAGATAGGTCTATTTCTTTTATTTCAAAAGTGTTTTCAAGATAATCACCGGAATTTGTCCTGTAAATGCTGTAATCAGCATCAACAGTGCCATCTAAAAACTCAAAATATATTTTATTAAATCCAATTAGGTTTGGCGAATGTATAACATCTGCTCGTAAATTTGTAATTGGTGAGTTTGCCAACAAAATGCTATCAATTTTTAGTTCTAAAATAGTGATTGTTTTTTGAGGAAAAGGTATAGTCCCTTTGTTTAGACTAATATTATTGTCGAGACCAAATCTTTGCTCTTTATTACTAATTGGGACAACAATTTTATCGATTTTGATTTCCGATTTAACATTATATGTTTTATCGGTGAAATATTTTTGCGGTGACTCAAAATACAATTTTAAATTACCATCAATCAGAGATGAAAAAGCATCAATTTCAAAACCGAATAATTGTTGGTTCATATTACCTGATAACTCAGCATTATTGAAATTATTTAGCTTTTCGTTGGTAACACTAATGTCAAAAAACAAATTTCCGGTAAGCGATTTGTGCTCGGCACCAATTTGACCATTTAAATCAGATTTTAGCATGAGATTATATTGATAATCATTAAAACAAAAACTAATTGGTTTATCGCCTATGATATTTGAATTTGCTACAAAATTTTTGTTAGACAAAGAAAAATCAAATGCCCCCTTAATTGTATCTGTGGTATTTGTGATAAAAAAGTTTTGAGATTTAAGGCTCAACTTCTTGCTAGTGGAGGAAGTGTAGGAGAGTAGGGCATCAAAATCGAGTAATAAACTTTCATTTTTAGGATTTTCGATATTCAGCTGTTTACAGATGATATTTGCTGTAAAATCAATATTTTTAAGCTCAGTTAAACTGGAATTTGTTTTGACTTTAAGCATTAATGCCCCTGAAGACGAACAGTTTTTTGCATTGTCAAAATTTATAACAAAATTTAAAAATGATGTGTCATTTGCAATCGAATCAAAGTTTAGGCGAAATTCGGACTCAATTGGATAGTTATCATAATATCCCGATGCAACCCCTTGCCATAATTTGTTTTGAGAAGATAATGAGCCATTAAAGCGAATCTTACCGCTAGAACTGCCATTGTCGATAAAGTGGTTTTTTAAATCTAGGCTTATTTCAAAATTTGAATCGAAACCAGTTTCCGTTTTTTTCGAATTTATTTTTATGCCAACGCTTTTAAGACTATCAACTGCTTCTGTTTGCCGGTCAATATTTACTACAAATGCATTTCGGAGGATAATATCATTAATAAAAAAACTAAAATTTGAATCATTTAATAAAGAGTCTTCCGAAGCATTGTTTTTTGATATTGTTTGCCAACAATTTGTGCCGTTTTCGTCAATAATGTTGCGTAATACAAGTCCATCAAATTCAAGACTGGAAATCAATAATAATCCGGTTTTCGTATTGTAGTCATCAATTTTAAGGGTAGAATTATCAAAATAAAAAAGCGTATCGTTTTTAAAACTGTTTTTCCCAACAATACTCAAATCTGTAATTTTTATTTTTGATGTAAATATGTTTAGTCTTATACTTTCAATCTTTATGTTTGCATTAAGTGATTGATTTAAAGCGTCTTCTATGCTTCTTTTTAAGTAATGATTTAATAGAAAAGATGCAATAAAAAATATTGCAGCCAAAGCTGCAATACTAATTAAGATTATTTTAAAAGTTTTTTTGCGCTTGATAGCCATTATCTTCTTCTAATAAAACAAATGCTTTTTATCGTTACTTCTCCACTGGGCATCATATTTACTTGAGGCAAAATAAATTATCACGTCAGCATCATATTTTGAATCGACAAAAAATACCTTTTTATCAGCATCGTATTTCGAATCAACAAAGAACCATAGTCCATCATTACCATCTGCATCATATTTTGACGAGCATTTGTACACTACTAAGTCTGCGTCATATTTGCTGTCTGCAACATAAACTTTTACATCAGCATCGTACTTAGAGTCACAAGCATATACTTTTTGAGCATTTGCAGAATATGCAAAACCAAGTATGCATATTGCCATTAAAATTTTGAATAAATTTTTCATAGTTTGATTTATTATTAGTTGTTAAATGATATTTAGTTTAATACATTAGATGTTGTTTTGAGGTGTTTCGCCACTCGGCATCACTTTTATAGTCAGAAAAATATATTACAATGTCTGCATCACTTTTGTAGTCACAGAAATATATTTTCTTGTCAGCGTCACTTTTGTAATCGCAAAAATACCAGAGACCTTTATTTCCGCTAGCATCGCTGCTATAGCTGCACTTATAAACAACTAAATCGGCATCGCTTTTATAAGTTGATACATAAACTTTAACATCTGCATCGCTTTTATATTCGCAACTATACACTTTTTGAGCAAATAAGCCCGATGCAATAAACATAAAACCTAAAAATAGAAAGGTAATTGTAAATAACTTTTTCATAATTGTATTTTTTTAATTGTTAGAATTTCCTGTATGCAAAAATTTTGCCTTTTTTGCAATTTAGCAAAAATAAAACAATAATTAGAAAATGAACAAAAAAACATTATCTATTCTATGGCAAAGGCATACTTTTTCTTTTGTCATGGCTTTTGGATGGCTTACGCACCAAAAGCTCACGCCAAAAGAGATTTAGTGCTATATTTTAACCCCTGACTTTCACTACGCTCAGTCAGGGTTAAATTAAATGAGTCCTTCAGACTCAAAAAAATGCAAATATGTTGTAATTAGAGGCTTTTCAACATTCAGCTTGGTGCAGCCCAAAAGTATGAGTTTGACCTGATTATTTTTCCAATTCAAACACAAATGCAATTCCGGCACTAATATTTCTGAGTTTTAATTTTTGCTCAAGCCCCACAGCATTGGTTTGAGTATTTGAGCCTGTTATAGGATCGCCATAAACCAATTGATAATTCAAATTAATATTTGAGATAAGGTAATTGCCAAAAACTTTGAGTTTTAAATTGTCGTTAAGGTCAAAACTCATCGAAACTTCCGGGGTAAAACACCAACTCAATGAGTGGCCGCCGGTATATGTGTACAATCTGTTTATTGATCCTGTGTTTGCATAGTAATTATACACCAAAACTTCGGGTCTGTTAACAGTTACAAAACCTATCGGAAGTTTTAATTCAAAAAAAATGTCATTTGCTGCTGTGTAAAAAAATGGTCCGATTCCAAAATTAATATTTTTCCACATCCCGATATCAGCTCTCAAAGTCTGTGATGTCTGATCAATTGGGTAAAAAGTATCATCAACTGGATTAATTATTCCACTAAAACTTAATGCATAGCCCATAAATTGATTTTGATATGCTTTTGCGTTTAAAAACAGAGCAACTCCGGGTTTTGCATATCCAACATTTTCGCCGGCAGAATAAAACTTAAATTCGCCCCCGGGCATAGCAGCACCAATTCCGACTTCGGCATAGTAAGTAAAAGTGCTGTCGTTCTTTGGTGGGTAGTTTTGAGCCGTACAATAAAATGCAATCAACAGAAATACTCCAAACAATATACTTTTATTCATCGGTGTAAAAATTAAAAACCATTAACATCAAAATACAAAGTTGGCAACATAAGTAAAAATCCAACAATAACAAGTAGTAGAATTAATTTCCATATATACTTAAACCATAGGTTATATGGTACTTTGGCAATCCCGAGGCAACCAATTAATACACCTGATGTTGGCGTAATCATATTGGTAAAACCGTCTCCAAACTGAAATGCTAAAACCGTTGTTTGACGTGCAATACCAATCAGGTCGCTAAAAGGAGCCATGATGGGCATTGTTAAAGCAGCTTTAGCCGAACCCGAAGGAATAATGATGTTTAGAAACGTCTGAATGCCATACATGACACCTAAAGATGTTTCACGCCCAACATTCTGCATCGCTTGCGATAAGCCATACATAATTGTGTCAATGATTTTTCCATCCGACAAAATTATGATAATTCCCCCTGCAATACCAACAATAAAGGCTGCAGAGAAAATATCTTTTGCTCCTTCGATAAAGAGTTTTGTAATATTATTTGCCGACTCGTTCATTGCAATGCCACTGGCCAAACCCATACCAAAGAAAAGAGCCCCTATTTCCATAACATACCACTCGTAACCCATTACTCCAATTATTAAAAATACAATTGTAAAAGCTAATAAGTTTAGAATGTAAAAATGAACACTTTTACGAAGAGTAAAAAACGAAATTATTGCAAACAGAATTGATGCTACAGGCAATGCAGGAAAATGGAAGTGTGTGTTTCCAATTGTTAGAATAGAATCTGGATAATATGCCGAAAATGTGACCAAAACTGCCAATACAAGAATATAACTAACCCAGGCGCTCATTGGAGTATAATATGTAATTTTTTCGTTATTTTCGGATTTATGTTTTCTCCAATACTCGTCCGTTTCGTACATCAGGCTCTTTTTGGGATTCTTTTTAATTTTGCGTGCATAAAGTAAAATAAAAGCAAAACCAATTGCATTTAAAACTATCCAGCAAAGAATCCTGTATTCCCATCCGCTAAAGACAGGTAAATCTGATAATCCCTGAGCAATTCCAATAGTAAAAGGATTTAAAATTGCTCCGGCAAAACCAAGATGAGCAGCTACATAAACTAAAGATACTCCCACAATAGAGTCGTATCCCATCGAAATGGCTAATGGAACAAGAATTATTACGAAAGCAATTGTTTCTTCGCTCATTCCGAAAATTGCACCAAAAGAGCTAAACAATGTCATTATCATTATCATAACAATATTGTCAACACCAATTTTTCGCAGAAATCTGTTTTTCTCGAGATGCCTGGTTGCAGCAATGAACGACATAATCCCAACATCAAGAGCTTTACTTGCGTTCATTATCCAAAAAGCGCCGCCAATAAGTAAAATAAAAACAATAATATTAGCTTGCTCAACAAATCCATTAAAAACTGATGAAAAAACCTGCCATGTTTGTGGCTCAGAATCGGTTTGATGATATGAATTTTCAACAATTACTGTTCTTTCGCGACCATCTGCCATTTTTTTTGTTGTACGGTCAAATTCTCCTGCAGGAATAATCCAGGTTAATACCGCAGAAACTATAACAATTGCAAAAACAATTACATAGGTATGTGGAACTTTCTTAAACATATTCAGTAAAATTTTGCGCAAAATAATAAAACTTACTGATTTTTGTGCTCTGATTTCGAATAAATAAAGCCTGATTTGTTTAGGCGAGATAATTCTAAAAACATTTTTAACAACATAAAACAAACATTTTATATTATTTAACAGATTTTATGTCTTGCATTTTTTCTAAGTTTGTAGCCTCAATTTTTTAAGCTGATTTATGGAAACGATAAACTTTAAAGAGACTCACAAGAAAGTAGATGAATTACTAAAAGAGTGTAAAAATGTTATTAATAATGCAGATCGTAAGAGACTAATAGGTGATGCTGTAAGCAACAGCGAATGCATGGTGTCGAAAAGCGGTACACTTGCAACTTGGACTCATCCCGACTCAACAGGTAGGAGTCCTAAAGACACAGTTGTTGTAAAACGTCCCGAAAGTCAGATTCACATCGACTGGAATTCACCAAATAATCTTCCTATTCCTGAAAGAGTATTTGATATGGTGTTTGAGGATGCACTAAATTTTATTGGAGAACATTCTCGAATTTATGTTAACGACAGAGTTATTGGAGCAGATTCCAATTATGCTTTACCCGTAAAAACCATTACAAATCAGGCTTTGACATCTGTTTTTGTTGACAATATGTTCCGTCCTGTTCCGAGTGATCTCGATAAGTCTTGTTTTTACGACAAACCATTTTATTTAATTGCATTACCATACAACAAATTAGATTCTGCTAAGTATGAATGGAAGCTACGTAAACTACCTAATGGTAAAACAACTGATAAAATTGTTGTTATGGATTTCGATCGTCGAATTGGCATTGTTATCGGTTCTGCATATTTAGGAAGTGTAAAGAAACTTATGTTTACTGTAATGAATTACTACTTGCCTTTTGAAAATGTTTTGCCACTGCATTGCTCTGCTAATGAAGGTAAAGATGGCAAGACAGCTTTGATCTTAGGGCTGTCAGGTACAGGAAAAACAACTTTGTCGGCAGATCCTACAAGAGCTTTGCTTGGCGATGACGAACATGGTTGGAGTGAGGAAGGCGTTGCTAATTTCGAAAATGGATGTTATGCAAAAATGATAAATATAAAACCGGAAAAGGAACCTGAGATTTTTAAAGCAGTTCTTCATCCCGACTATTATCTAAATCATGGTGCAATTGTTGAAAATGCAATGATTTATCCAAATGGCGAATTCGATTTTGATGATGAAAGATTAACACCAAATTCACGTGCATCATATCCGTTAAACTTTCTAGATAATATTAAACCCTGCAGTACAGGAGGACATCCATCATCAATATTGTTCCTTACTGCTGATGCAACAGGTGTATTGCCTCCAATTTCAAAATTGGATAGAAATCAAGCAATGCTTTGGTTCTTAATGGGTTACACATCAAAGCTTGCAGGAACAGAAACAGGAATTGTGGAGCCAGAGTCAACTTTCTCTCGTTTCTTCGGTCAACCGTTTATGCCTTCATTACCAAAAGTATATGCCAAAATGTTAGGAGATAAAATGGAAGAGCATAACACTAGTGTCTATTTGATAAATACAGGTTGGTCTGGAGGTAAATTTGGAGTGGGTAAAAGAATCGACCTTAAATATACCCGTGCAATGGTTGAAGCTGCACTTGAAGGAAAGCTTAAAGACGTGGAGTATGAGTACGACCCATTGTTTCATGTGAATGTGCCTGCTTCTTGTCCAGGAGTGCCTTCTGAAATATTAAATCCAATTAATACTTGGAAAGACAAGGATGAGTTTGTAAAAGCTGCCAAGAAACTGGCAAGTGAGTTTTCGGAGCATTTTGATAAGGCTTATGGCAGAAATGATATTTCTGCAGAAATAAAAATGAACTGTCCGGGAAAATAGTTGGTATGTCAAATAAGTTATTTGTAAGGAGGCTGTTATAAGCCTCTTTTTTTTTGAATGGGGTGTAGGGTTATCGGTTGATGTAATTATGAATATCGTTTAGCAAAATCTATAAAGCTATTTGCCGTTCGCAAAAGCGACTGCCGTATTATCAGCTTAAACTCTGCATGCTATAGAGGTGTTGTTTATAACAGTTTTTCACTTTTTTACTCTTATTTTCCACTTAAATTCTAAACTAACCAAATGTTCATATTTTAAGCTAAAATCTGGATAAACAGTTAGAATCGTAGGTCTATAGATTAAGCCGATATTAAAAAGCTTACCAACCTGATGAGAACCGCCGAAAGTAAGTCCCAATGAATTGCTGGTTTTAGTTACTTGTTCTCTTGTCGATGGTGGAGGGTCATACCGATCATAATAAACAAGTTCCCAAGTGTTTCTGGAAAAACTAATACCATATGCAATGGAAAATCTCCTAAATCTATGATTGTCAGATAAACTTGTGTAAACTGAATACATATTCTCAACTTCCCCACTAAAGCTAACAGATGCTGGAACGGGAATAATAAAATCCATCACAGTGCTTCCTGATAATGAAATATATTTATTGTCTCTGTAGAAGTATTCCAATCCAGCCGAAAACCCTATAAATCCAGTGTTCATTTTCGGAGTCTCTAGAGTAGGTTGTAAGTAGAAACTATTTACCCATGGAAATGAGCATGTCAAATATATATGCCCCTTTTTTGTAGGAAAAGACTTTGTCCAATAATCATAGTAATTTTGATAAATCTTTGGTCTTATGATTCCAGATGTGTCTTGAGAATCTAAAAAGATCTCTTTCCCATAATAGAATCTTTTTTGATTTGTTAAATCTATTCCAAACGTTATTGGGAATATTGGATAGAGAATTAGATTGCCATATAGAAACGCTGCATTAGGGGAAGCTTTTACTAAAAAAACTTTTTCTAAAGTATCACAAATTAACTTTATTTTCAAGTCTTCTTTTGACCGTTTTATATTAAAATCTGCTGGCAAGTTATATATACTATCAAGAATTTCAGCTTTTGCATTTGGCAAATTAGTTGATATATTAATATTGTATTCTTTTCTCGTAATTATAGTTGCACATGACGAAAAAATCAACAGTAGTATTAAAAGAATAAAGTTTCTCAATGTGCTATTTAAAATTGTAGCTACCATACTAACATGTCGATTTTTATATCCATCGCTACTTTGAATGATATTCTATAACTTGTTTTAGTGTTCGTTGACAAACAGGACAAAAATCATAGCCTAACGATTTCATCATACAATTAATATATGGTCGATAAATACCTTTTGCCTGATAACCTCCGCCTTCGTAAACTCCTATAGTGTTGAAGTTTTTAGATTTTACCGGGGTTGGAATAGGAGTGTCCTCATTTAACAGATCCTTCCATTTTGAATCAAAATCAACTAAAGTTGTTAGGTTTTGTTGGTAGGGTTCAGTATTTTTGTTGTAAATGTCTTCGGTAGCAACTTCGTCGGTATAATATTCATCACCCAGAGCACCAAGAGAATGCCCTAACTCGTGTGCAAAAACTTGTTTGGCATATTCGTTTTTTGCTCCTGTAATATTCCAGAAATTGTATATGCCACCACCACCGTAAGTTTTAGTATTTACCAAAATACATACTTGATCACAAGGCGCTAAACCAGCATAATTACGTATGGAATGAAAGTCGGAACTAGTGAGATATCTTTCGCTTCCAAAAGTATTAAAGTTGCTATTTAGGGCAGTCGATTTCCAAATTCCATTATGAGGCTCATCTGTTCCACTTTCATCTGAGATGGCTGCTACTGCCCAAATGTTGATGCTGTTTTTCTGCTCATTAAAAGGCTGCAAACTAAATAAATAATTACTAATATTTTCAACATCAGAGTAAAAACTTTGAATTTCATCTTTGGTATATCCGTCACCAATAAAAACTAAATCGAGAGCTTTGTCGGGACTGTTACTGTATTTGATTTTTTTAACTTCGGCTGAAACGGTTTTTTCTTTATTGATAGCTACATCATCAGGATTTAAATACATGCTCAAAATCGTAATAAAGGAATTATCTTTAAATTGGCGACTTTGAAGCTCTAGTTTTATTGATTTAAGCGGAAAAGGAATAATCAAAGACTCCGGAAATCCTTTTTGAGATATTTTGGCTTCATCTGTAAATTGCCATTCCTCAAACAAACTACAAAATCCATAAGTAAATATTAGTCTGTTACTTAGTGAATCATAAACTCTCACACGATAATTACCATAGTTAAACGGATCAATCAAATTTGTTTTCGTTCCACCCCAGTAATTCTCCTTTCGGATTTCTTTAAACATAACAAATTCCGATTTGTCTGTGCCGGAATGATAATAGTCGATACGCATTGAATTTTCCGTAAAATACTCATTGTAATTTATCTGCCCAAAGCTGCTATTAGTAATAATCACAAGGGAATTTAACAATGCAAGTTTTATAAAAAAGATAAAAAGGTCTTTCATTAACTGATGATTTTAAGTAGTTTTATACCGCAAAAATAGTACTAATTTTATTTATTGATTGATTATGAATAATAATTTATATCAAAATGTTACAGATTTATTGATGGATTGGGGAATTAATCTTGGTACCTCAAAAGTATTGACAACAATTGCAATTTTATTGGCTATCATAATAGTTAGTGTTATTGCTGATTTTATTACCAAAAAGATAATTCTAGTAGTAATAACAAGGTTAGTGCGTAGAACAAAATCTACCTGGGATGATGTTATTCACGAAAAGAGAGTTTTTGATAAACTTTCTCATTTGGCACCAATTTTTATTGTTTATTTTACTATAGGGATAGCTTTCCCGTTTAATCCGGGATGGGTTTTGTTTTTTCAAAAAGCTTTAATGGTTTACATGGTTTTTGTTTTTATTATGGTATTAAATGCCTTTTTAAATGCAGTAAATCAAATATATGATGATAATATTGGAATAAAGCGAGGAACTAGTATTAAGAGTTATATTCAGGTAGTGAAAATTATAATATTTATAATTGCTGCAATATCGGCTCTATCAATCCTATTGAATAAAGAAGTCGGATACTTCGTCACCGGACTTGGAGCTGTTTCGGCTGTTTTGTTGTTGATTTTTAAAGATTCGATTCTAGGATTAGTTGGCGGTATTCAACTCTCTTCAAATGATATGGTTCGTATTGGTGACTGGATATCGATGCCGGCCAGAAATGCAGATGGTACAGTTATAGAGGTAAGTCTGAATACAGTAAAAGTTCAAAATTGGGATAATACTATTTCTACAATTCCGACTTATGCACTAGTAACCGAAAGTTTTAGTAATTGGCGCGGAATGGAAGAGTCAGGCGGGAGACGTATTAAACGATCTATTATCCTGGACATGAAAAGCGTTAAGTTTTGCTCTGCTGAGTTAATAGAAAAACTCAAACATTATAAGGTTTTAAACGATTATTTGACTAATAAAACTAAAGAGATCGAAGACTTTAATAATAAATTAAATGATGGCAGCGCAGTCAAATATAATGGTCGCAGACTAACTAATATTGGAGTGTTTAGAAAATATATCGAAGAGTATTTAAGAAATAATGAAAATATAAATACAGACATGACGCTGATTGTCAGGCAATTAGCTCCAACCCCGGAGGGAATTCCAATGGAGATTTATGGATTTAGCAAAATCAAAGCATGGGCTTCATTTGAAGGTATTCAGTCCGATATCTTCGATCATTTATTAGCTGTTGTGTCTGATTTTGAATTGAGTGTGTTTCAAAATCCATCAAGCTCTGATATTCGTAGTTTAAAGGAATAGAAGCGATTATACCGAACTGAATTATTTAATAGTCTAAACTACGCTTGTTTATACTAAAAATAATTTCAATCGGCATTTACCACTATAGAAATATTATTACGTCCTCATTCAATCGGACTATATATTATTTCACATTGGTATTATTTGCATAAAAAAAACAGATCGATTTGATCTGTTTTTTTTTACTATTTAGCTCGATCATACTCTCAAATCAATCCAGTTAAATAATTACCTTATTGTAAATACTGTTGTTTTATACTATCAAGCAGAGCTTGCTCTTCGGAGGAGATATTTCCGTCAATTGCTGCTGCTTTTTGCATTAGCTTATAGATTTTCTCTCTGTCTTTCTTATCCTCAGGCATTCTTACTACAAGCTGGTTATTGCGAGCCATATCTATCATACCTTCTAATTTTGATGGCGCATATCCCCACTTTTTGGCTAGTTTGTTAGCAAAATTAACTTCCTCTACATCAAAAACTCCATCAGCAGCAATCATAATCAGAACATTGTTAAATGCGAAGTCTCTGACTTTATACATTGCATCAAGTTTCTTAGGATTTACATTTGCAATAAAGAGGTTAGAGTTTGTCTTAAAGTAATTAAGATAATCTTGCTGCGGCATGATATCAGTTATTATCCATTCATTTTTAGTACTGTTAAGTAGATTTCCACAGTATGGACAATTCATGTCGGTTGTGTCGCTAATTGTTCCACCACATGAAGGACATTGATGAGCATAAACAGAACCTTTATTTTCGCCCGTTACAATATCTTTACTCATCATCATAACCTCATTTTTACTGGTTACGGCAAAATCAACAAGTTGAGCTTTTCCATCAACAATCTTTACTCTTTGGAACGATGACTTTATTGCAATTGCAAGAATGTTTTTGCCGTCTTTTTGTAATGCACCTATAAGAGTAACATCGTTTAGGAATATTCTGTTATAAACAAAATGGTCCTCCGACTTCATATTTATTTCAAACTTCGCATAGTAATCATCAGAAACAAAACGACGCATAATTTTAGGATCTTTAAAGACTCTTGCTGTTTGAATTTGTAAATATCCGTTGCTGGCTTTATCTTCAATTAACTGAGTAGCAAAGTCTTTGTCGGCATCGGTAATTTCTTCAATCTTATTTGCAAGTGTATTACTCATGTCGTGCAAATGACTTGTTGTTACATAATCGTCTGCTTGTGTTATTTCAGCAAGTACCCAATCAAATTCTCCGCTGTTAGTAAATGTTCCACAATATGGACACTTACAAACATCACCCATGGCCGATCCACTTAAATCGCCTCCACAATTTGGACAATTCTGAGTAGAGTACATGTCTTTACCTGTAGCAGTAGTCTTCCTTATAAAAGACCAATATTCGACAAACTCCTCAAAAAACACCTCATTTAAGTTAGGATATTTGTCCGAAATAAATTTATCTTTTGTACTGGCTAATATTCCAACATGTATTACATCAAATAACCCTTCGTTTTCAATCTTATCAATTGTTATCGACTTAATATTGAGATTTTCTAGTTCATTTCTTTGCGATAGGATATTCATCATTTTAAACTGAGTGTTAAACCTTTGATATACACCATCAGAAATAAAACGACGTGCTTTTGATATATTTTTAGCAGCCCAGGCATTTTGAATCTCAGTAAATGCAGTTCTGACCTTTTGTTCAAACTGCTGCTCGTTAAAATCGGGATGCAACTGCTTAAATGTAGCAAGCCCTTTTTCGTCGCGCTTGGTTGGTATTTGATTTCCCGGAACTTTATTAAGAATAGAACCACGCTTTTTTAGTTTTGAGAAAACCCAAATCCCTACTAGTAACGCAATAACTGCTATCCAATTAAATGGAAAGGGTAACATCATAAAGATCATAAAAATCAATTCTCCGATGCCATCTCCACCTCCGCTACTACTGCTGCCACCACCACCACCGGCACGGGCAAAAAGATCAGTACTAATAAAAGTTATCGTAATAACTACAAGAATCGAAAATATTAATTGACGATTTCGAATGATGAAATTAAATGCTTTTTTCATGATGATAAATTATACTTAATTATATTATACTGTAAAACTAAATATTATTTTTAAAACTAAAAAATTTTTGTTTCAACAATACATCAACCGAGAATTAAAATAGATTATCTCTTTCTTCCTTTCGATAAAAGTATCCCAAAGAGGTAACCGAATATTAATGATGCCAGTAATGCAAGCCAAATAAATTTAAAATCTATTTTGTCTTTAAAAACCAACGTTTGTAGAAGTACAAATAAAACAAAAAACAATATCCCTGAATATAGACCTTTTTTCATTATTAATAAAAGAATAAATATATTGTGCAATTTAGAATAAATTTTTTGCAATCGAGAGAGTTTTAATAATAATATATACTTTTGCCAATTATGAATGCAAAGAGCTTAATAAAAACTTTATTACCAGGCTTGCTGCCATTGTTTGTGTTTATTGCTGCAGACGAAATTTGGGGGACAGAAATAGGTTTGTATGTCGCTGTATCTGTAGGTATTGTGCAAATTGTTGCAATATATATAAAAGAAAAAAGGTTAGATAAATTTGTATTTTTCGACACCATCTTAATCGTTGGACTAGGACTCGTCTCAATTTTATTGCATAACGATATTTTTTTCAAGATAAAACCGGGAGTTATAGGGATAATTCTAGTTGCAATATTGGGCTTTTCCACTTTTTCATCAAAGAATATTATGCTAATGATGTCGCAACGATATCTTAAAGGTGTAAAAATTAGCGAAGAACAGCAACAGCTCATGAATCGTAGTATCAGATTGATGTTTTGGCTGTTTCTTTCGCACACAATTCTGGTGTTTTACTCGACATTTTATATGTCAAAGGAGGCTTGGGCATTTATTAGTGGTGTTTTGTTTTACCTTATTTTTGGTGCCTATTTTGTTGTCGAACTTATTAAAAATCTTATTACAAAACGTAAATATCGTACCGAAGAATGGCTTGCAGAAGTTGATGAAACCGGTAAAATAATTGGTAAAATTAGTCGAACTCAAGCTCATAACGGATCTCTTAAGCTTCATCCGGTAATTCATGTTCATATTTTCAATAATTCAGGCAATTTGCTCTTGCAAAAAAGAAATATAAATAAGAAAATACAACCCGGAAAATGGGATACGAGTGTTGGTGGACATATTTCGTATGGAGAAAAGATAGAAAAAGCTCTTGAACGCGAAACGTTTGAGGAGCTTGGGCTTAAAAATACAAAATTCCAGTTTCTTACAAAATATATTTGGCAATCGGAAATAGAAAGTGAGCTTGTATTTGTTTTTGGTGCAAAATGCGATAATCTTAGCTTCATTCCAAATGAAGAAGTTGATCAGGTTAAATTCTGGAATAAAAAGGAATTAGAGCAGAACTTGAAAAAAGGTGTATTTACACCAAATTTTGAAGTTGAATATGAAAAATTTCTGAAACAAATCCTAAAATAAATTATTTGCAAATTTATCACAATACATCCAAAGTGTCCGTAAGGCATTGATTATCAATGATTAAACTCGATAAATGATGCCATTAAAGCTGTTTATATTAAGATATTTATAATCTTTTGACATTATGTCAATGAAAACTCCATTCTCCATACATTTAGATTTTAGTTTTTTCTATTTTTAAGTAATTTCCAATTTTCAAATTGAAAATTCGTCCAGATTAACATTTTTGTCAGTATTTAAAAATTTAAAACTGATTCGTTTTTTTATTAACAAAATCAAATGAAAGAATGATTACTGCTTTTATGTTTTTTTGTTAAGGTTTAGATTAGCTAAAAATCATTTTAAGAGGGTAGGAGAGCCGATATTTTTCCAGATATATATTTCCTCCAAAAACAAAAAATAATTGAAAATTCACAAAATTACATTTTACAAAATAAATCCACAAGATTACAAATGTAATGCACATTTTGCATAATACATAATATTTACAAATGTAAACTAGCCTAAATGTTAATAAATTTAATTCAATATTGACAAATGTAACATTTTTACGAATTACATAAGTAACGAAAATAATACAATCTATTGCCAAGGATTTTGATTATATAACTTACTTATTATCAATCAATTACAATGATTATATAATCTGTAGATTTAAATAAATAGCGCACATTTGTGAAGTTTTTCCTAAAGGAGCAATATTTGCCCTAGATACTTAATGTTAAAAGCTTCATAACCAGTGTTTTAAATGAATTTACATAAAGTAATAGCTAAAATTACAGGCAAGCTTAGAGATTTACGATAAATATGGAGTAATTTGTGATCATAAATCTATTTGTTTTGGCAAATAACTCATTTAATTATAATCTATTATGGTTATTTCCAGTAACTATAATACAATATATGTGCCAGACAATATTTAACCAAATACACGAAATAATAGATTACAAATGTAAATGTGAAATTGTTAATAAGAAATCACAAATGTAAATAAATAAATGATTACATTTGTAATGTTGAAAAAATGAAAAAAATGAAAGATCGAATTTCAAAAATTTTACGAGAAGAGGGAATGACTGCTGCAAAATTTGCAGATGAGATTGGAGTACAAGCCTCGAGTATTTCACACATAATTTCTGGCAGAAATAAACCGTCATCAGATTTTTTGGTTAAACTTTTAGAGCGATTTAGAGGAATAAATGCCGAATGGTTGATGACCGGGAAAGGTGAAATGTATAAATCTGATTCATCTCCACGCCTCCAGACTTCATCTACAGGTATTTATACAGGCGAGAATACACTATTTTCAGAAACAAAAAAAGATGACAATGTGATTGTCGATACTGTGGAAAATACCTCTATTGATGAATCAGAGGCTATTAAATCAGATGATAAATCGACTTTTGAGAAGCTTTCCACAGAATCTGATCAAATAAAAACAGATAAGCAAGAGCGAACTGTTGAAAAGATTGTGATATTTTTTAGTGATAAAACTTTCGAATCCTATAATCCTCATAAATAATATTGTATTTTTGCATGAGAAATTTTGCAATATGAAAAAATACATACACTATTTTGAGGTTATTTATAATACACAGCTAAATACTGATTATTATTTATTAAAACTCTTTACTGAGGAAGATTTACCGGCGATTTTTCCTGCACAATTCGTTGAAGTCAGAATTGACGGAGCTCCAAACACCTTTTTACGAAGACCTATAAGTATTCATGATGTCAATTATGAAAAAAACACTATTACTCTACTTATACGAATTGCAGGAGAAGGAACAGCTATACTTTCAAGTATTAAATCAGGAGAGTATTTGAATTTGATTTATCCACTTGGAAATTCTTTTACAATGCCGGATTCTGATCGAATTTTGCTTATAGGGGGTGGTTGTGGAGTAGCTCCAATGCTTTATGCTGCAAAGTATTTCATGCAATTTGGTATCACTCCGACTTTTCTACTAGGATATCGAAATAAGGAGAGTATTCTGCGTCCCGAAAAGTTTGCTAAATACGGAAATGTGTTTTATACTACGGAGGATGGTAGTTTTGGTGAAAAAGGAAATGTACTTAATCACTCATTATTGAACAACGAGGAGATTTCTTTTGAAAAGATTTATGCTTGTGGTCCTGAACCAATGCTTAAAGCATTAAGTGATTTGGCAATATCGCGTAAAATTGAATGCGAAGTATCTCTTGAGAATCTAATGGCATGTGGAATTGGAGCATGTTTATGTTGTGTCCAAAATACTGATCAAGGACATAAATGTGTGTGTACAGAAGGTCCTGTCTTTAATGTAAAAAATTTAATATGGTAAACTTAAACATAGATTTTAACGGATTAAAACTTAAAAATCCAATTTTAACTGCTTCAGGAACTTTTGGATATGGAACAGAGTTTAGCGATTTTATTGATCTTAATCGTTTAGGGGGCTTTATTGTTAAAGGAACAACATTGCATCATCGAGAAGGAAATCCTTATCCCAGAATGGCCGAAACAGCCTCAGGGATGTTAAATGCTGTAGGGCTGCAAAATAAAGGAGTTGAGGTGTTTTGCAAAAGCATATATCCTGAAATTAAAGATTATAATACAAATATACTTGTTAATGTTAGTGGATCGGTAGTTGAAGATTATGTTTCAACAGCAGAAATGATTAACGAACTCGAAAATATACCTGCTATTGAACTTAATATTTCTTGTCCAAATGTTAAAGAAGGTGGGATGGCTTTTGGAACTAGCTGTGCATCGGCCGAAGAAGTAGTAAAAGCTGTTCGAAAAGTGTATAAAAAGCATTTGATGGTTAAACTCTCACCAAATGTCACCGACATTGTTTCAATTGCAAAATCTGTTGAGCTTCAAGGTGCTGATAGTGTATCTCTTGTAAATACATTTTTGGGTATGGCGATCGACGCTAAAACTCGGAAACCTAAGTTGTCAACCGTAACAGGTGGTTTGTCCGGTCCTGCAATCAAACCAATTGCTTTGAGAATGGTTTGGCAAGTTGCAAAGGCTGTTAACATTCCTGTTTGTGGACTTGGTGGAATAATGAATGCAGATGATGTTATTGAGTTTATGCTTGCAGGAGCATCATGTGTGCAAATTGGAACAGCTAATTTTATTGAGCCTGATATTACAATTAAAATTCTTGAAGGAATTGAGCATTATTGTCGAAAATTCGGCGTGAAAGATATTAATGACTTAATTGGTGCTTTGGATTCATAACCAATACATAAAAAAAAGGTTTCGAATCTCGAAACCTTTTTTTTATGCTAGAGTTATTACTCAATATTTGCAAAATGTTTAATAAACTGGAATCTCTCGTATAACTGAGGATCTTTGATATTCTCATAAGAAAGTTTTCCTTTAAAATCATTTATTGATTTATAATCTTTTTTATCCATCCAACTGATTATTCCATCGGTTATTGGTTTGATTTCTTTAACGCCTTTCTTGTAGAGGACAGAGCATAGCTGAATAGTGTCTGCACCTGCCAGTAATTGCTGAATTGCTCCATTTGCACTGTGAATACCGGTAGAAGCAGAGATTTCTATATCAGGCATCATTCCTTTAATTATCGCTACCCATCTTAATGAGTTTTTAAGATCATTTTCGTGACTTAAAACAGATGAAGTTGTTATTTCTTCGTTGTCTATATTGATAAGAGGCTCGAAGAATCTATTAAACAAAACAAAAGTTTTTATACCTCTAAAACTTAACTGTTTTATAAAATAGGGGAGATTGGTGAAGTTTTTACTCAATTTACATGCAATAGGCAATTGAGTATGTTTTTTTACTTCATCAACAATTTTATAATATTTCTCTTCAATTTGGGTTGCAGATTGATCAGGATTAAAAGGAAAAACGTTCATGTTTAGCTCAATTGCATCGGCTCCGGCAGTTTCGATTTTTGTTGCATAATCGCTCCATTCAATATCGCTGGTGCAATTTATACTGGCAATAACCGGAATACTAACAGCATTTTTTGCATCCTTAATTAATTGCAGATATTCGTTTATTGAATTGTGTTTAGAATAGTTTTTTATGTAATCGGCAGCTTCAGGATAATCAACGCTTTGATCAATAGCCTGATTGCTTTCGAAGGTTATTTGCTCTTCAAATATTGATTTTAGAACAATTGCTCCGGCACCATTTGCTTCGGCATCTATTAGGTTTTTAATCTTTTTAGTAAGACCTGAACTGCTTACAATAACTGGGCTTTTTAGTTCTAATCCAAGATAGTTTGTTTTAAGGTTTTCCATATCTGAATAATTTTTATTGATTACAAAGATAAAATATTAATTGTATTTTTTATAATATTCCATCGCTTCGGGTAAAACTTTTTTTAAATTTTCAATTCTCTTTTCATCAGCGGGATGTGTACTAAGGAATTCTGGAGGTTTAACTCCACCCATTTGCGACATATCTGTCCAGAATTTAACAGCAGCTTCGGGATTATATCCAGCCATTGCCATAAATATCAAACCAAGTTTGTCGGCTTCATACTCATGCTTACGAGAGTATGGTAGTAAAATTCCGACCTGAGCACCAACCGAAAAAACTGATAAGAAGATATTTTGAGTTTGTTCGGGTTTTTCTTTAATAAATTCAGTAAGAACAGCTCCTCCAGCTACAGCTAATAGTTGCTGGGTCATTCTTTCATTACCATGACGAGCAACTGCATGTGCAATTTCGTGCCCCATTACAACTGCCATTCCATCGGCATTTTTTGTGTAGGGTAAAATTCCGGTGTAAAAACATATTTTGCCACCAGGCATACACCAGGCGTTTGGAACAGATGATTCAACTAAGGCAAACTCCCAGTCGAAGTCTTTTAATCGCTTTTCCAAACCATTATCTGTTAAATATTTCTCAACAGCAGTACTGATGTTTTTGCCAACTTCATTGAGCATTTTTGTATTTGCCTGATTGGCAGATATTACCGATGTGTCTAAAAAACCACGGTAATTGCTTAACCCCATGCTTACCAATTCAGACTCCGGAATCAGTGTTAATTGTTTGCGTCCGATTATTGGAACAGTTGAGCATTGTGATAACACGAACAATAGTATTATGCTTACTGGGATAACAATTTTTTTAATGTCTCTTAATTTTAGCTTTTTCATTTTCGACCAGTTTTGTATAATATGCTAATTTATAAAAATTAAACCAAAATAGGGAAGGATTTGTTGATTTAATTAAGTGATTCCTGATAGTTTTTTCAAATTTATTAAAAATGAGTTTTACAAAAATATTTAAACCAATTTTAGTAGCTTTTCTTTGATTGCGTATTAACCTAATATCGTTTGTGAAGGCTGGGTCAATAAAAGTATTGTTTTTAATGATAACTAAGTTATTTATCGCTTTTAAACTTTTATCGAGAAACACTTTGTTCGTCTCTAAGCCACAATGTATAACAGGATTGTCGATGTGTTTTATTGAAATATTGTTCTGCTTTAGCTCAAAACCAAAAAGACTGTCTTCGTGCCCATAATCTTTAAGGAATTCACGAAACTTAATTTTATCGAATATTGATTTTGAGATTAAAAAATTATTTGTGGTAAATGATACATTTGGTTGTTTGTTGCGCAATTCAGCACTTGTCATTTCCCTTTTTATTCCATATTTGTATCTCAATGATAATTCTTTACGATACTGACTCTTAAGGTAAATTGTTCCACCACATACGATATGGTTTTTACTGTTTTCGATGTATTTTTTTATGTATTGGTCTGATGGTATCTCTGAATCGCAGTCGAGAAAAATTAGTTTATCAAATTTTGAAATATTGGCTAGGTGGTTTCTTGCAGCACTTCGTCCAATATTAGTTTGAGAAATAAGATGGTTTGTGTTTTTGTGATTGGTAATATTCTTGTTTATTTCGACAAATTTATCATCCGAACCATCTTCAAAGATATTTATTTCGAATGGGATATTGGATTTCTCGCATTGTTCGGTCAACTGTTTGACAAGTTTTTCGACAGAGTAATTAAAAACAGGTATGCAAACACTCAGCATTTTAGATTAGTCTTTTAAAGAGAAATGTTCTGACCCTAAAGCTTCTTCGACTTGTTTATTGAGTTCCTCAACTTCTTTATCTATTTGTTTTTCAAGCTCTTCGTCATAAACAAAAGTTTCAGCTTCGAAATCGCTACGGTATATTTTATCTATTTTGGGGACAACCATCGAGATTCTTTCTTCAGTTTTTGCAGCCCATTCTTCAAACTGTTCTGGGCATTCGCTAGTTATTTTTGCAGCCATTGCATCATAAGTGCTCATGAAAGAATCGAATCTGTCGAGGTCTTTTTTTGCTAATGAATCGCCTTCGTAAGCTCTGTCAACAGTTGCAATATAAACATCTATCATTTCGTCTCCGGCGGTTAACAATTCGTCACAGTCTTTAAATTCGTGATTTCCATATTTTTCTCTGAGTTCATCAAGAGTTTCGGCTTTTTTGGTGATTTTGTCTTTCGTTTTGTCACCCGAGTTGTTGTTGCAGGAAATAAAAGAACCCAATAGGGCAGAAACGATTAGTAGTATAAAAAAAATTTTCATGACAACCTGATTTTGTTTTGTACAAAGATAAAACAAAAAAAGGACAGAAATATTTTCTGCCCTTTTAAAAAGTATTTTTTTTTTAACTATTCAGTAGTTAATTCTTCTTCCAATTCAGCTTCTAGTTCAGCCCAATCTTCTTCTGTCATTTCGTTTAACAATTCTTCAAATTCTTCGTCAGTCATTTCATCTTCCATTCCTTCTTCTGACCATTCGTCATCCATTTCCTCGTCCATTCCATAAATTTTCATAAGTTTGTCGAAGTACTCATCCATTTTTTCTTCGAATTTTTTCTCAAATTCTTCAAATTTTTCAGGACATTCTTCTTCAAATTTTTCAGCGTCTTCTTCCCATCCGTCAAGAAAATCTTCAAACTCTTCGACATCTTTTTTTGCGTCTTCGTCACCTTCAGCTGCCTTGTCAATAGTTTTTAGGTAAACATCAAGCATTTCTTCAGCTGCTACGATAAATTCATCACAATCTTTAAATTCAGTGTCTTTGTATTTTTCTTTTAAATCGTCAAGAGTTTCTGCCGGTTTGTCAGAACCACAAGAGAAAATAGTTAAAAAGAACACTGCTGATAATAAAAAAATTACTGTTTTTTTCATAATGATTAATTTTTAGTTTGTTAAAAAAATATTTTTGTAAATGTATTAAAAAAGGAAGTAAATAACAATAGTTGTTGATAACTTATTCACTTTTATTTGGGAATTCAGGAATTTTCGGTAGTGACTTTTTGTATATAACTAGCTCATCTTTAATAACTTCGATTGCTTTTTCGAGTTGATTGTCGATGTTGAAAAATTCTTGATACGAGTCGTTATTAACAACTATATCAGGTTCAACACCAATACCTTCGATAATCCAGCCATTTTCATCATAATGCGCAAACTCGGGTT
The DNA here is from genome assembly GCA_016937855.1 of Bacteroidales bacterium. Classification (GTDB taxonomy): domain Bacteria; phylum Bacteroidota; class Bacteroidia; order Bacteroidales; family ML635J-15; genus Bact-19. The sequence goes on from JAFGVU010000184.1 coordinate 56,948, forward strand.
TGTGAAGTGTTGCGCCATCAATAAATGGGAGAGAGCCTCTTATCCCTACAACACCACCCCAAGTTCTTACACCCACAATTGGTCCAAGTTTGTGCTTGCGAAACTGATACGGGAATAAATCACCATCTGAAGCAGAGTATTGGTCAATAATCAGAACTTTAGGTCCATTTAACATTCCGTCGGGTTTAGCATTTGGTACAGGAACATCTCTCGACATTGCCATCATCGACATCTCTCTTCGTAAACGTTCGATGAGCATTGTAGAGACATTACCTCCGCCGTTTCCTCTATCATCAATTATAAGCGCTTTTTTAGATAATTGTGGATAGTAGTATTTTACAAACTCATTTAATCCAACAGCGGACATGTCCGGAACATGGATATATCCAACTTCACCATTGGTTGCATCGCTAACTTTTTTAATATTATTTTGAACCCAGTTAAAATAAATTAAATCCGATTCATCATCAATAGGTTTTATCAGGTATTTTTTTGAATCTTTATTAGTTGGTTTTGTGTTAGTTTCTATTTCAACTATTTTATTTGCCTTGTCTATCAATAATGATTGAAAGTTTTTCACATCAGATAGTTCCTTGCCATTAATGCTTATTAAATAATCGCCTTCATTTATGTTTAGTCCAATACCTACTAATGGCGATTTTTTAGTTTCATTCCAGTTTTCACCTTTATAAATCTTTGTAATCCTAAAATATCCTGTTTTTTTGTCTTTTTCAAATTCGGCTCCAAGTAATCCCATTTTTATCGTATTAAACGATGATTTGTCGCCTCCATTAACATAAGCATGCCCTGTATTTAACTCACCAATCATCTCTCCAATAATGTAATTAAGATCATTTCTATCGTTTACATAGGGCAATAGTTCGGCATATTTTTCTCTTTGTTTAATCCAATCGATACGGTGTAGGTTAGGATCGTAAAAATAATCTCGCATTTGTCGCCATGCTTCATGAAAGATTTGTTCCCACTCTGCCTTAAGGTCAACACTTACTTTAAGTCCCGAAAAATCTATCTCATCTTTAGTATTCGCTTTGCCACAAGGAAGGTCAGTAACAAAATATTTATTTGATTTTCCTAACAACACTTTTTTATTATCCGTAGATATAATATAGCTTGTAAAATCTCCAATATCTTCGGTTTTTAGCTGTATGAAATCAAAACATTTTAAAGAACCTGATTGATTGTAATGATTTTCGATAAAGTAGAGCTTGTCGTTAACATAGTTTATGTTTCGATAAGTACCTGCTGTCATTGGAAGGACTTCGATTCTACTTTCAATATTTTCTAAATCAATGCTAAAAGACTCTTTTTCAACTGAGTTTTCTTCTATGTTTTTCATGACTTCGTCGTTCTGTAATGCGAATGGTGATTTTACGTTTTCCCTAAGAGTTAAAAAGTAAATTCTGCTCATATCGCGATATGCGATATTCCATTCCGTATTGCTGTATATCGGACTAAAGTCTCTGTTGGATACAAAGAACAAGTATTTGCCGTCGTTACTAAATATTGGACTGTATGAATCGTACCATTCGGTTGTAACAACAAAACTTTTTTTCTGTTCAAAACTATATAAATAAATTTGTGAAACTCTTGCATCATCCTGATCAGAAAAAGCTATCCATTTACTGTCAGGAGACCAGTCATAATCATGTATTTCCCAAATTATTGATTTTTGAATATTAGTAATTTCTTTAGTTTCTATATTTAAACAATATAAGCCTAGTTTTTTGTCGTTCCATGCAATATTTTTACTGTCTGGTGACCATTTGAGCTTGTATAGATATCCATCTTGGAAGGTTGTTAGTTGAATTTCCGATTCGGGATTGTTGTATTCTTTCAGATATATTTGATATTCACCTGATTTATCGGAAATATATGCGATATATTTACCATCTGGCGACCAAACCGGATTTCGATCGTGCGCCCCTGACGAATTAGTAATGTTTTTTGTAATTCCTTTGTTAACGGGTACAGAAAAAATTTCGCCTCTTGCAGAAACAATTAGCCTGTTTCCATCAGGAGATATTTCTATATTATTAATATCTGTAGAAACGTCTTTCATAACAGGACGACTAGCAGAGAAATCTTCACGTATTTTGATATTTAGTTTAACAACTTCTGATTTAATTAAATCATAATAGTAAATATATCCTCCATTTTCAAATGCAATTTTATTGTCGCCAAGACTCGGGAACTTAATGTCATATCTTGCGAAGTTTGTAAGGCGTTTAGTTTCCTTGGTTGTATTGTCATAAACAAAGAGGTTCATAAACCTGTCTCTATCAGAGAGGTAATAAATTTTGTTCTCGTACCACATAGGAAATATGTCCTGAGCCGGATTGTTTGTAATATTTGAAATCATCTTAGTATTGTAATCAAATATCCAGATGTCATCAGCCATTCCGCCTTTGTAGTATTTCCATGTTCTGAATTCTCGAAAAACTTTATTAAATGCCAATTGAGTGGCATCAGGAGAGTATGAACACCAACTTCCGGTTGAAAGAGGAATTTGTTCGCTCATAGAACCGTCTATAGGAGCCAGAAACAAATGTCCTTTAAAATCGTTAAAAGACTTGCCCCTCGTACGGTAAATTACATTTTGCCCGTCGGGTGTCCAGCCAATAACAATATTATTTGGTCCCATTCTGTCGGAAATGTCATCGCGTGATAAAGTGGCTGTGTAAGTAAGTCGTGTTGGATTTCCTCCCGATAGAGGCATTATATATACTTCGGTGTTTCCATCATATTGAGCAGTGTATGCAATTGTTTTGCCGTCTGGAGAAAATCGTGGGAACATTTCGTATCCTTTGTGTGAAGTAATTCTTGTTGCAACGCCTCCTTTTGCCGGAACAATATACAAATCACCGGAATAACCAAAAACAATAGTGTCGTTTGCAACACTCGGAAATCTCAATAAACGAGTTTCCTCAATTGAGAATGCAGAAAAATAAAAAAATAATCCTAAAAAAAGGATAGCTAATGTCTTCATATAATGTCTTTAAATATCTACCTCGAGCTTGTATCCCATGCGACCCACTAACATCGCATTTTCGTAAGAATACTGCACATCTAAAACTTTAGGAAGATACAAAGAATTTGCCACATTGTTGCAAAAGTTGCTAATATTTAGACAAGAAGCTTGTCCAGTCGATAACATGAATTTAAATTTATACTTTTGTGGGATTTGTTCTGAAAGTCCTATTTCTATTATTCCGGGCTGTAAATAAACAGTTCTAATGCCATATTTTAGAAATTCGCCACTTGCTGATGCTAAATATCCGTGAAAAGCTCTATTTGACGATATCCATGAGTCAAAACCTTCAAGTTCAAAGTCTTCTGCGGCAGTTCCAATAGATAATATGCCTAATTTGATTTGTCTAATTAGCGAATTGATTATGTTTACAGGTCCGTAAAAATTAATATTCATTGCTTCTGAGTCATTCAGGCTCCCTGCTGCGTTAATTAAGTAATCGATATCTCGAAAATCAGCTAAGCTATTTATAAAATTGTTAATGGAGTCGGTATCGTTAAAATCTGCTTTAAAAATAGTTGCATTTCTGATATCAGTAAGTTTTTTTGTGTTTTTATTTCCGTGTAACAACAAATTAGCACCGCGATTTGATAATTCTATTGCAAGGTTGTATCCAATTTTTCCACTTGCTCCAAGAACTAAAACACTTTTTCCTTTAAGTTCGTTCAAATGAAAGTTAAAAGGATTTTTTTTCTTAAAACTTCTAGTAATATAGGAAAAAGCCCCAAAATTTCCACCAACACCGGCAGTCGCACTCAATATTTTCATATTATCCGACAGACGGTTTTGCTCATTTAGTAAGGCTAAACTTAATGGTACTGTCGAGCCCGAAACATTTCCATAGTAGTTTTGTGCTTCAAGATATAGTTTTTCGTTAGGAACTCCTAATTCTTCGGCAGCAGGCTGTAGTATAACATTGCCTGTCTGATGCGGAACAAGCAAATCAATTTCCTCAACAGTCCAATTTGTCTTTTCCAGACATGCTTTTGATGCGATAGGTAGGTTTATTGTGGCGCGATCCTTTATAAGACTGTCATCCATATATAAATCCTCGTTTTTGTTTACACCGACATAATCAAGCATTTTTAGATCATGAAAATTTACAACAGATTGAATCCCAAATTTCTCGTCAGATTCTGTTTTGCTTATTATGACTGCCGCAGAAGCATCTCCAAATGTGACAAATGGTACAAATTTTATTCTGTTTTTAAGAAACGAGGACATAGTTTCTGTATGAGCAACTACAATGTTTTTTGCTTTAGGATTTGTTTTAAAATAATTAATTGCTGCTTCTAGATTCATGTTAAAACCCGCACAGCCTGAACACAACGAAAAAGTAGGAGTATGGTTGTCGAAGTCAACAAAATATGACTTTATTGTAGCAGCAATACCTGGAGCTTGCTCGTGCGGCGAAACAGTGCTTATCATCCAAGCATCAATTTCACCAGCTACCAGACATGAGTCTTTTAATGCTTGTTCGATTGCTTTGACAGCTAAATCGAGAGATGTTTCGGCATAATACAGTTTTTTTGCTGTTGGCGGAAAAGGTGTTACATGATGACGTTCAAAAAAACCCATTTTATATCCCGCAAAATAGTCAAAAGTTGTCTTTTCGGGATTAGATTCCTTAAATTTTAGAAAGTTTTCGCTCTTTTCGAGTTTCGAACTGCTAAAACCCTGCAAAAATCCTTTGTTAATAGCTTCTTCGATGTCCGAGTTTTTTATTTTATATTTTCCTGCAGAGTATCCAAATCCGCTGAAATAGTAATTTATATATTTGTTTTTCATAATCGAACAATATTAAACTAATACTTTAAATAACCATCCTTAATAACTTTTAATTTAGATTCATAAGTTATTCTTACGTCGGCTATTTTCATTCTATAAACTGATTTAAGCATGCGCATTGCAATATTATCTACCTCAAGCAATTCTTCTTGCGATATCATCATCATTGAGTCTTTGATTTGTGGAGATTCCAGTTTGGAAACCATACCATCATTAACTAATCCGGGCAGGTAATAAACACAAGCAACTCTATCGCGGTAAAGCTCTGATGCAAAGTTAACAGCAAAGCCTCTTAAAGCTCTTTTTGCAGCAACGTACGAAGCCGATCCCGGAAATTGTGCATCTTCACCAATAGAACCTGTAATTAAAATAGATTCTGAAATATGTGGTTTAAGTGCTTGACATAAGTTTTTGATAGATAAGTAGTTCGCGTTTGCTACTTTTATAAATTCTTCATTTGAAACTAAACTTGCTTTTCCTAATCCGCCAGTAATTGCATGAGTATTTATTAAGTAGTTTATAGAATTGTAGTTGTTTTTGATTTTTTTTGCGAATTCGTCTATTGAACTTTTGTTTGATAAATCAGCTTTCCATAGAGAAACACTAACTGAATAGGTGCTTTCAATTTGTGATTTTAATTCTTGAGCCTTTATGTCGTTGGAATTATAATGTAAAATTAGGTTGGCGCCTTCACTTGCAGCAGCCATGGCAATTTTACTTCCAATTCCTCCTGATGCTCCAGTAATTAGAATAGATTTCTCTTTAAGCTCGGGGTCTTTTTTATATTTGTGCTTGTTCTCTGGCAATATATATGTAAAGCCTCCAAATTCGCCGCCTAAGCCAGCCACAGTAGTAAGAATCTTTTGATCAGGCATGGATTTTTTTGAATCAATTAACAAGGAAAGAGAAGCAGGAACGGATGCGCCTGAAAGATTTCCGTAGTTATATTGAATATCTTGTAACATTTTGTTGAATTCAATTCCAAGTTTTTGTTGAACTTCCCCAACAATTGCATTGCCAGTTTGATGTGGGATAAACCAATCAATATCCTCTGTTTTCCATCCTGATTTTTCAAGTAATGTATTTGCAGAATATATCATATTTGGAACAGCTCTGGATTTAACTCTTCGAGCATCCATGTATAAGTTTCCTTTTTTATTTGCACCCAAAAAATCCAGCATTCGAGTATCCTCTGCATTAAAGATTGAAATTACTCCATATTTTTTTGAAGTTTCAATGCGACTGAGTATTACTGCTGCTGCGGAATCTCCAAATGTTGAGAAAGGAACAAAATCTCTTTCGTTTGTAAGTAATCTGGACATTACTTCTGCGTGCCCAATTACAACATGCTTAGCTAATGGATTGCTCTTTAAAAATGCTATTGCATTTTGTAAATTAATGTTAAATCCTACACAGGCTGAGGTTAATGAGTATGTTGGATTTGTATTTGATTGGTCGGTAAAATATGCTTTTGCAAATTCGGCAATACCTGGAGCGTACTGATGTGGGGTTGCGGTTCCTACAAACCAAGCATCTATTTGATTTCCGGATAATCCTGAATCATCAAGAGCTTTTTGAATTGCTTTTACAACGAGATCCAGAGAGTTTTCGGCATTTTTATATGATGGGACAGCAGGAGGGAAGGGAACTACATTATATCTTGTTTCAAAACCCATTTTCCCTTTTACCATATAATCAAACGGATTTAATTTAGGATTCGTTTTTACAGCCTCCTGATAATTCTCTGATTTTAAAATTCGATCTTCATTAAAACCTTGCAATAAGCCTGATTTTATATGCTTCTTTATTTCTTTATTTGTAAGCTTATGCTTGCCTGCGACAAATCCCAATCCTGTAAAAATAAAACTATCAATCATTTTTTATTGATTTTGTTTTTGAAAAATTCATCAATTTTTGTGCGTCCGGCTTTTTGTAATACCGATGTAAATTCTTGCGACTCAAGAGTAAGACCTTCGTTAAGATCATTATATAAGTTAGTGTAAAGTATTTTCTTAATGGCAGAAAGAGATTCGGAGGATCTTTTACAAAGTTCAGTCGCAAATCTGAGTGTTTCCTTATAAATTTCTTCTTTAGAAATAACTTTTTGTACTATTCCTTTTGATAATGCATCATGAATAGGTATTTGATCGCCTGTAAACAAGTAGAATGCAGCATCAGAATGGCTTATAAATTTAGAAAATAAACTTATTCCGCCAGCACCTGGAATCAACCCTAAATCTGATTCAGGCAATCTTAGTATAGTCTCGGGTGTACAAAACCTTATGTCGCAATGAAGTGCTAATTCAAAACCACCTCCGTAAACAATTCCATCAAGTGCTGCAATAACTGGTATCGAAAGGTTGTGAAGTAATCCAAACGACCTCTGTACACGGGTACACATAAGAAAAGACTTCTCGTAATCTGCTGCTCCAATCTCTTTTAAATCTCCACCAGCCGAGAAAACTTTTTCATTTCCTTTGATAATTAAAACCCTGGCTTGATTATCATTTTGTATAGTGCTTATGGCATCATCAAATTCATCGAAAAATAATTGACTTAATGAATTGAGTTTCTTTTCGTTTATCAAACTTAGTGTGAAAATACTTTTATTCGACTCTAAGCTTATTGTAGTGTAATTCATTGTTTATTTTTTTTGTAAAAATAGTAATTTGTTTTTAAAGCAAAACGAAAAATGCGGGTTTAATGCAGATTGAAGCTAAATACTTGTCAATATCAGTAACTATATGCGTAAAATTTGTTTATTTTGTGAAACATTAAAATGCTAATTTAAAAACTTAATAATAATGAAAACTCTTATTAAAAACATTAAAGAACTGATTGCAATTGATGACGAAGCCAGATTACTTGTTAAAGGCAAGGATATGGCAGTTTTAAATACACTTAAAAATGCATGGCTATTAATTGATGGACAAATAATTGAGAATTTTGGTTCCATGTCTGATTTTAATGATGAAAAACTTGGTAATTGTGAAGAATATAAAGAAATTGATGCAGAAGGAAAAATAGTCATGCCATCCTTTTGTGATTCGCACACACATTTGGTATATGCCGGTAGTCGCGAAATTGAATACAGCGATAAAATAAAAGGTTTGAGTTATGAAGAAATTGCGAAAAGGGGTGGGGGAATCCTTAACTCAGCAAAATTGTTGGCAAAAACTACTGAAGATGAGCTTTACGAACAGTCTTTATCACGCGTACACGAAATTATTTCACAAGGCACAGGAGCTGTTGAAATTAAAAGCGGTTATGGGTTATCACTCGAAAGTGAAATGAAAATGCTGAGAGTAATCAAAAGGTTAAAAGAAACAACTCCATTAATAATCAAATCGACATTTTTAGGTGCTCATGCTGTGCCTGCTGAGTTTAAGTCAAATCAGGACGAATATGTGGATATAGTAATTAATGAAATGTTACCACAAGTTGCTGCCGAAGGCTTAGCCGATTATATTGATGTTTTTTGTGACCAAGGATTTTTTACGGTTGAGCAAACAGACAGAATACTAATGGCTGGAATAAAACATGGATTGCGACCAAAAATTCATGCAAATGAACTGGCAAATAGTGGTGGAATTCAAGTTGGGGTTAAATATAATGCCCTTTCTGTTGATCATATTGAATATACAGGTGAAGATGAAATTCAAGCTCTCCTAAACAGTGAGACAATGCCAACTATATTGCCGGGTGCTGCCTTTTTTCTGAATATGCCTTATGCACCTGCAAGAGATATGATAAATGCAGGATTGCCAGTAGCAATAGCCTCTGACTATAATCCAGGTTCGTCGCCAAGTGGAAATATGAAACTTATGATGTCGTTTGCTTGCGTAAATTATAGAATGTTGCCCGAAGAAGCAATCTATGCTACTACAATAAATACAGCTTATGCAATGGGCATAAGTGATATAACAGGGAGTATTTCAATTGGTAAACTTGCGAACCTGATTATAACAAACGATATCTCAACATATCAGTTTTTACCTTATGCATACGGTTCTGACCTAATTAATACAGTGATATTAAAAGGAGAAGTGCTATAATAACTCTTTTTTCTTAATATTTACCGATAAAAATTGGTAGTTCGCAGATTTTTGTGTGATTTTTTATTTATTTTTGAATAAATTTGTATTTCGGTGTAACATTTAGTACATCAGAATCGTTCTGTAACAGAAAAAAAGGAAGAAACTTTAAAATTTAAAGAATGGAAAATAAGGAAATTATTCTTAAAGCATTAAAAGACAACAAGGAGTTGAAGGCATCAGAAATTGCACAAATTACCGGATTAGATAAAAAAATTGTAGATAAAGAAATAGCAAATCTTAAGAAGGAGGAAGCTATTATATCCCCAAAAAGATGTTACTGGTCAGCTAAATAGCTGTTAATTAAAACATTAAGTTGTATTATTTGATGAGAAAGTTTATAATAATATTGTTTGTATTTGGAGTTTTATTTAGCTTTTTTTCTTGCTCGAATAAAATTGATTCGACTGAAAAACTCGTAGATGCAATCTCTGAAAGATATAACGGAAAATGGTTTAAGCAAATTCGCTTCATGCAAACAACAAACTTCTACGATGCTGATACTATCTATAAATCTGAGAGATGGGCAGAAGAGTATGTTTATCCTGGCCAATTGATTATTAAAGTGAATGGTGAAACTGACTCGAAAAGTGGATATTTATACAGAAACGATTCGGTGTATTACCTAAGAAATAACGAAATTATGTATGCTCATCAGATTACACATGATTTAGTTATTTTGAGCATGGATATTTATAATATGGAGCCCGATGATGCTATGTTAAGGTTTTCGCAATTGGATTATGATCTTAGTAAATTTGATACCAGAACATATAACGGTCGAAAGGTTTATGTTGTTGGAGCTGAGAAGAGCGATACATTGTCAAATCAAGTGTGGTTTGATGCAGAGCATTTGTATTTTGTAAAAATGATTAAGAATTCCGAAGAAGGCTATCATGAAGTTGTTTTTAATGATTATATAAATGTTAACGGGTCGGCTTGGATAGAACAAGAGATAATTTTTAAACTTAACGGTAAAGTTTATATGATTGAGAAATATTTTGACATAAGTATTCCGGATGAGAAAAAAACTGAGATCAAGGTTTCTGATTTTAAGAATTTTAATATTCGGTTATTTAATCCTGTAGAACTATTGCCAGAAATTAATTATTTTAATAATTTACGTTTTTTTATAATGTTTAATATAATCGGTTGACAATCAATATTATAGACGATTTTTTATTTGTATGCTTATGTCTTATAATTTATATTATGTTAAATAGAATGTTTGCAAAACTTTAATAGCTCGTTTTTTTTGCTTTTTATTTATTGAATTTAGATGACCCCTCTTTGAGGATATTACGGTACATTTGAATTTATTAGGGTTTCTCCTTTTTTGCATTTTGCAGCATTTCGCTGTAGATATTTAGATGGTTAAGATTTGTAATGAGAATGTCTTTGTAAAAGAATTTTAGAATTACATCATACTTAGAACCTTTTGTAGCCATGATTTTTGCACTTTCAATCGACATTCCAACACCAGATCCACTACCTTTACCTTCGACTGTTATTACACCTTTATCAAGCGTCATGCTAAAATATGAGGATTTCCAACCCCAATCTGTTTTGATTGTATTAAGACTCAAAGATTCATTCCCAATTATGAATTCATTTAATCTTTCATCTTTTTGAACAATTAAAAGTTGTTTATGTAGCTTTTGTGCAGCAGATTTAATTCCTTTTTTAATAAGGTAAGCCTGCCACTCTGCTGCAGGTATTAGAGTTTTCCATTTGTAATTTGAGCCCTGAACAGCAAACGAATCTTTTATGGCGACTAAATGAGATTCTGAGTTACCATAAACATATTCTGATGGAGCCGTATATCCCCCACTGTTGGTATGAAAAACAGGATTGACGAGGTTTTTGTACTTGTCAACCATAACCAGATTCGTTGTTTTTTTTGCAGCATTTATAATTACTCTGTTTGTTGATTTATTTTTATATAATTGACAATGTGAGCCATCACATAAGTCAAAACCTTCACTTGAGTGTTTTCCATAGTTTATTAAAGCAAATGTTCTATACATTACAGCTTGAGCTTTAAAAAACTCCTCCGATGCCATTCCTGTACCTAATCCTTCAATAGTTGCTGCGACATACGAATCAATATCTACATAATTAATTGGTAAAATGCTATAATCATGTTTTTTTATTTTAATCCAACCGTCGTATGACCTTGCTGGTTCGACAGACCCTGAATAATTAATAAAGAATGCAGCTTCATTACCACTATTGATAATTCTGATATCTTTATCGCTTGCCCAAGCTTTGGTACGGTTTCTATAAACTAGATAATCAGATTCGCGTACAATACTTATATTATTTCCGGCAAGTAAAGTGTCAACGAGTTGGTAATCGTTGTAAACAAGGTATGTTCCTTTTTGAACAGTTATAGTAACTCCCTGTGGTTTTCTTTCATAAAATATGGCAACAGCAATTTCTTGAGAAATCATCGTAAATGATGTCCCAAACAAAACTAAAGTTGTTAATAATTTATTCATTCATCTTTACTCTTTCTAGCATACTCTCTGCTATTCTTTTATAAACGCCTGGTTGTTCTAATTGGTTATACAAAGATATATAATTTTCTTTTATTCTTTTATGTTTTTTCCCGTTTGGTAAGATAGTTATCAACTCTTCTTTTAAGACGGTTAAATTCAGATCTTTTTGTATTAATTCTGTAACTGCCGGTTTATCAAGAATTAGGTTAACTAGCGAGATATATTTTACATTTGCCACAAGTCTTGCTATAGCTACAGAAACTGCGCCACCTTTATAGCAAACAACTTGGGGTAAATTAAAAAGTGCAGCCTCGAGAGTTGCGGTTCCTGATGTTATTAAACCCGCAGTGGAATGCGATAATATTTCGTATGTTTTTCCGGAAATTAGTTTTACCGGCTTATTTTTAATAAATTGTTGATAAAAATCTGCATCAATTGCAGGAGCACCTGTGATAATGAATTGATAATCTTGAAAACTCTCGGACAATTCAGTCATTATCGGTAGCATGTGTTTTATTTCTTGTTTTCTACTGCCGGCCATTAAAGCAATAATTGGCTTATCTGGGAGATTGTTCTTTTGGATAAATTCTGTAAAACTAGATTTCTCGAAGTTAGTAACAGCATCTACTAAAGGATGTCCAAAATAGTCAACCTCAATTCCGTGGGTTGCATAGAATTCTTTTTCAAAAGGCAAAATTGTGTACATCCTGTCGGTATAATCTCTGATTTTATAAACTCTTGAGGCTTTCCAAGCCCAAACATTTGGCGAAATGAAGTACAAAGATTTATAATTATTGTTTTTTACCCATTTCGCCATACGTAAGTTAAAACCCGGATAATCAACATAAATTACAACATCTGGATTAAAATCAGCAATCTGTTTTTTACAGATTTTGAAGTTCTTTTTAATTGTCCTTATGTTTTGTAGAACCTCTACAAATCCCATAAAGGCTAATTCTCTTATGTGTTTGAGTATTTTAACACCTTGATTCTTGAGCAAATCTCCACCCCATCCTGTAAAAACTGCATTTGGATCAAGTTTTTTGATTTCTTTTACAAGATTCGACCCATGCAGGTCGCCTGAAGCTTCGCCGGCAAGAATAAAGTATTTCATCACATAAATTTAATAACAAGAACTAAAATTGTATAGATTAAAATCGAAAGAACCACCCCTTTTATTGAGTACCAATAATCTAGTCTTTTAAATATAACATAAAGAATTAGATTTGGTAATACACACAAACTAAAAACTGCAATAATTGCTCCTTGTTCATAAAGCATTTGAACAAAATCTGCTAGTGCAAGACTCTCTTCGGAGACAATACTTGAATATCCGAAATAGATAAGAAAAGTAATAGCCGGTAATAATAAACCTGCAATAAAACCTACAGCCGGTTTATTATATTTTTTAATCATATTTGGTTTTGCTTCCATATTATAAATTCCAATTTTTAAGTGTTTCTATAGTTTTATACTCTGTAAAATCAATTTTTATGGGTACAATTGCTGCAAAATTATTTGCCAATGCCCATTCATCAGAATCTTCGTTTTCGGGTTCATCATTTAAAAAACTACCAGTTAGCCAATAATAATCTAAACCGTGAGGATCTATTCTTTTTTCAAAATCTTCGTTCCAAACTCCTTTGGTTTGTTTGCAAATTTTGAATCCTTTAAAATCTTTTAAATCTATTCGAGGGAAATTTACATTTAGCGAAACCTGATGTGGTAAGCCCTCTCCCATTACTTTTAGAATAATTCTTTTGGCATGATTTAATGGGATACTAAAATCAGCTAATGGAGAATGGTCTAATACCGAAAAACCGATAGATGGAATTCCGTATAAACTTGCTTCAATTGCAGCTCCCATTGTGCCTGAATAAATAACGCTTACTGCTGAGTTTGATCCATGATTAATTCCGGACAGCATTATGTCAGGCTTTCTTGGCAGTAATTGATTTATTGCAAGTTTAACACAATCTACTGGTGTTCCTGGTACTGCGCAAATAGTTAAGCTCTCTGATTGTTGTATAAACCTTACTCTAAGAGGCGTAGTTAGGCTTATTGAATGACTCATACCTGATTGTCCTTTTTCTGGGGCAACAACAAAAACATCGCCCAGTTTCTTTGCAATTTCAATTAGGCTGTGCAATCCTCGTGCATCAATCCCATCATCATTTGATACTAATATTAGTTTCTTTTTTTCGGCCATTAGGTCTATAATTTTCTACAAAAATACTACTAGAGTCAACAACTTGTTGTTTTATTTTTTTTATTTTTCAACAATCCACTTTTGATATATTCAATATCAGACCATCTCTTGCTTCAATAGTGTTTGGGAATATTTCTCTGGCTTCTTTTATCAGTCCATCTACATTTTTGTATCTCGAAGAGAAATGTCCAATAATAAGTTTTTTTGCATTAACATCTTTAGCTATCTCGGCTGCCTGTTTGGCTGTTGAGTGCATAGTTTCTTTTGCTAAAGCCTTTAAGTCTTCGCCAAAAGTAGCTTCGTGATAAAGTAAGTCAATATCTTTAATGTAATTTTTAAGATTTTTTAATGGCAATGTGTCGGTGCAAAAAGCAAATGATAATGGTCGTGTAGCAGGTGTTGTAATATCAGAATTTGATATGTTTATATTGTTGATAAATAAGTCTTTACCATTTTTTATATCTAGTATTTGTTTAATTGAAAGATTGTATTTCGATATAGCTTCTTTTCTAATATTATTTAGCTTTTGTTTTTCTTCAAACAAAAAACCAAAGACTTGTTTACTGTGTTTTAGAGGAAAACTTGAAACTTGTAAAAATTTATTTGCGAATATTTTGTTTTTACCATTAGGATCTAGAGCTATAAAGTTAATTTTATACTTTAACTCATCGTTATTTAGTTTTAGAACTGTTTCGTATATTTCTTTAAACTTAGCAGGGGCATAGATATTAAGCTTAGTTTTTCGTCCAAGTAAGTTGAAGCTGGAAAGAAGTCCAAAAATACCATATATATGGTCTCCATGTAGATGAGAAATGAATATGTTTTTAAGTTTACCAAATGGCACTTTAAATTTTCTCATTTGGATTTGTGTTCCTTCTGCACAGTCTATTAGAAAAGGTTCGTTATTATACAGCACGACCTGAGCCGTAGGAAACCTCTGTGATGTAGGTAGTGCGCTACTACTACCCAATATTTTTACTTGAAAATTCATATTTTAAATTAAAAAAAGCTGTTCTCTATAACGGAGAACAGCTTTTAATGTTATTTTAAAACCAATTTATTTTTGGTTTTTATCCTTTTTTTCTTGTTGAAGAAGCTCTTCTTTTAAAGCAGCTAGGTCAGTAACATCACCGATAGTTGTTTTTTCGATTTTGTCGTTAGCTGGTTTTGCTTTTCTAGGTTTGCTTCCACCACCTTCGTTTTTGCCTTTGCGTTCTTCTTGAGCTTGAGCTTTATTGATGTCTTCGTGTATTCTAGAGTGCGAAACAAAGATTTTTTTAGCATCTTTATTAAACTCAATAACTTTGAAGTTCAATTTTTCATCAATTTTTGCAGGATTTCCGTCTTCTTTTACAAGATGTTTTGGAGTTGCAAATCCTTCTACACCATAAGGTAATGCTACAATAGAACCTTTGTCGTTCATTTCGATTATAGTACCTTCATGGATTGAGTCAATTGTGAAAATAGTTTCAAATACTTCCCAAGGATTTTCTTCGATTTGCTTGTGACCTAAGCTTAAACGACGGTTTTCTTTATCTATTTCTAAAACAACGACTTCTAATTCAGCGTTTATTGAAGTAAATTCTGCCGGATGTTTAATTTTCTTAGTCCAAGAAAGGTCAGAAATATGTACAAGTCCATCAACACCTTCTTCGAGTTCTACAAAAACTCCAAAGTTAGTAAAGTTCCGTACTTTAGATTTGTGTTTAGAACCCATTGGGTATTTGCTTTCGATGTCTTCCCATGGATCTGGGTGAAGTTGTTTAATGCCAAGAGACATTTTGCGTTCTTCGCGATCTAAAGTAAGAATAACAGCTTCTACTTCGTCACCAACTTTCATAAACTCTTGAGCAGAGCGTAAGTGTTGTGACCATGACATTTCACTAACGTGGATAAGACCTTCGACACCGGTAGTGATTTCAACAAATGCTCCGTAGTCAGCTAAAACAACAACTTTTCCTTTAACTTTATCACCAACTTGCATGCTTTCATCAAGAGCATCCCATGGATGTGGAGTTAATTGTTTAAGACCTAAAGCAATACGTTTTTTATCATCATCAAAGTCAAGAATTACCACCTGAATTTTAGAGTCAAGTGTGACAATTTCTTCTGGATGAGTTACTCTACCCCATGAAAGGTCTGTAATATGGATTAGTCCGTCAACACCACCAAGGTCGATAAATACGCCATAGCTGGTAATGTTTTTAACTGTACCTTCGAGAACCTGACCTTTTTCAAGTTTTGAGATAATATGTTTTTTCTGTTCTTCAAGTTCTGCCTCGATAAGTGCCTTATGAGAAACTACAACGTTTTTAAATTCTTCGTTGATTTTCACAACTTTAAATTCCATCGTTTTTCCAACAAATACATCATAATCTCTAATTGGCTTAACATCGATTTGTGAGCCAGGAAGGAAAGCTTCGATTCCAAATACATCAACGATCATACCGCCTTTCGTGCGACATTTGATGTATCCATTAACGATTTCATCTTTTTCGTGAGCAACATTAACACGCTCCCAAGATTTAAGCGACTGAGCTTTTTTGTGAGAAAGAATCAATTGTCCATCGATACTTTCCATATTTTCAACAAAAACTTCTACTTTGTCGCCAACTTTAAGCATCTCTTCGCTACGAAACTCGTTAGCATTGATAATACCTTCGGATTTGTATCCAATGTTTACAACAACTTCTCTTTTGTTAATTGCTACTACGGTACCATCAACGACTTCACCTTCCATAACTAATTTGAAAGTGTTGTTGTAAATGTCTTCTAATTGTGCTCTTTCAGCTTTTGAATAAGCTTCGTCTTTTTTTCCGATTAATTCCCAGTTAAAATCGTCTAGTGGCTTTACTTCTGATGATTTTTCTTTTTTTACCGGTTTTTCTTCAACTTTTTTAGCTTTTGGCTCTTCAATTGTAACTTCTTCAGCTTTTGGCTCTTCAACCACAACTTCTTCAGCTTTTGGCTCTTCTGCGGTTACTTCTTCAGTGTTTTTTTCCTCTGCAGGAGTTTCTTGAGTTTCTTCTTTTGTTTCAGAAACCTGAATGTTTTCAACTTCTTCGTTTAAAACTTCGTTTTTTTCTTGTTCTGTCATTTTGTTAATAATTTTTTTCTTTAATTAAGTTGGACATTATGTATAAATAAAATTTGAGGTGCAAAAGTAGTCTTTTTTTCTGAATATCAAATATTTTTGAAGAAAAATGTCTAGGAAATGGCTTAGATATTCATTATTCAAATCTCATTTATTCAATTTTTATGTTTATTACATCTAAAGTCAAATAAAATATCACTAATTTTGCATAAAATTAAATAATTGGAATTTATAAAGCGAAATATTAACGGAATACTTGGAACTATACTTTTTCATTTGATTATAGTTTTTATTGCAATGATTTTTGGAATAAATTCGGCTGTAGATTATCAGGAAACCTATATGCTTATCGAGCCTCAGTTTCTTGAAGAAATGGAGCAAGATAAGGATGACACTAACCCGGATTCAGAGCACGGAGAAATAGATATTGAACAATATATAAAGGAAATCAGAAACGTAGGAAGCAATTATCAAGGCGGCAAGTCGCCCCAAGAATTACAAGCTATGTCGCAAGAAGAGATTCGTAAAATGTATGAGGAAGAGATGTTGCGGGAGAAGTATGGTGAGGATTACGACAAGATGATGAACTCTAGTTATGAGGACTATATAAATAATCCAAATCAAAACTCGAACAGTTCTAACACAAATGAGTCTTCCAATAATAGCTCAAACGAGTCTTATGCAGGACCGGCCTTAGTCTTTGTTGAACTTGAAAACCCTAACAGAGGTAAATCTTATATCGAAGTGCCTGTTTTTACCTGCCGTCATGGAGGTACTGTTGTAATTAACATCTCGATTGACTCTGACGGACGTGTAAAATCTGCCAATGTTGCATCTGTAAAATCTACAGGTGATGGTTCATGCATAAGTGATGCAGCAAGAAATGCCGCCTTAAATTCTAGATTTACTACCCTTGCTGGCGGGAAAACAGAAACAGGAAAGATTACATATCAGTTTATTCAACAGTAGTTGATTACTTTATCTGTGCTTAATGACAATTGTTTTTTCATTTTTGTTTTTATCATCATAGATGCGTGCTCTAGTCATAAAGCCTTCGTCGTTGTATATGTATAAATTGTGTTGGATAAGAGTGTTTTTTGAATCATATTCCGAATAATTAGTTATCAACCCATCAGTGTACATAAAAACTCCTTTATTATCAACAGATCCTTTTACATATTTTTTGATTTGCGTTGGGTTTTCATAAGACTCATCGTACTCTTCCTTTAAAACTAATTTATTTGATTCGTTATATATCAAATATGCAATAATACTTCTTTGTTCGGTTGTGTATCGCCAAATATGGTGAAAGTAGCCTCCTTTGTCATCAAAGATTTGTTCGTTGACTGTATAGTAGTCTCCCTCCTCTCCTTCCCAAGTGCATATCTGATGAGTATTTTTTATTGTTGAAACTGATTTTTTTCGCTCGTTGCAATTATAAATCCATTCGTGTTCAATTTTGCCTTTTGAGTCGAACAGCTCTATCTTTTCAGGTTCTTGTTTGTCGCTGTAGTAATATTTCCATTCATTTACTAAATATTCTTTATCTCCCTCAAGAATTTTAGTGTTTACAATCATTCCAAAATCATTATATGTCCATTCAACCTTTTCGATTAGCTTTCCTTTATCATCTTTTGTAATTTGCCTGACAGGATTTCCCGACTCATTGGTTTCATGAATAATAATATAGTCTATTTTATCTTTACCGGAATAATATGTGTAAGTTCCAGTACTGGTTTTCCCCTCACCAAAGTTACATGTATAAGTTATATGCTCATCGTAATCCTGAGATTCGGTATGAAATTCATAAACTCTTCCTAATTCGTCAAGATTTTTGACATAATTCCGTTTTTTATCAAGATGGGTTTCTTCCAAAATAACAGTTTTAGTGTTTGGTGGAAACTTGCAATAGATAGGTGTTTTGTGAACAAATTGCATGTATGGATCTTGTTTTTCTGCAAATCTTGTTTGAGCTTTTGATGTTGTCACCAGCGAAATTGCCAGACTAATCAGAATAATTTTTTGTAGATTCATAGAACTTTAAATTTTAATTAAAATGGTATAAAAATATTATTGTTGAATCGTATGCCGGTTTAGGATTTTCCTTTATTTCCAGTCTGGCATCAATTTCAGCTTTTGTAATACCTCTAAGATTTGAGATGCTCTTTAATTTGGTAACAACTCTTACTTCTTCGCCAACTAATACAGGTTGGTTGAATTTCAGCTTCTCGATTCCGTAATTAACCAACATCTTAATGTTTTTTACTTCAAGAATTTGAAACCAAAGAAAAGGTAAAACCGACACTGTTAGATATCCGTGAGCGATTGTTGATTTAAAAGGTGATTCTTTTGCAGCGCGTTCGGGGTCTGTGTGTATCCATTGATGATCAAGTGTAGCATCTGCAAATTTATTAATCATTTCCTGAGTTATTTTAAGATAGTCAGATTTGCCGATTTCTTTGCCTAGGAATTTTTCAAACTCCTCAAAACTGTGTATTGTTACTTGTGCCATAATCTTTTTTTTTGGGTTTCAATTATCATGCAAAAATACTATAACTGTCAAAAAAGAAAAAACAAATTTATCAACAATGTGCAATAATGGTTGTGTGTATAAAATGTTTAGTAAATCTTGAATAATTAAAAATTATATTTTACTTTTACGTTTTAAAACAAAGTTTTATGATAAAAGAAAACTTAATTGCATATTTTGAAGAGGCAATAATAAACAATTGGGATAAGGTATCTTTACAGGATTATGATAACGGTGGGCTAACATTTGGCGAACTTGCATCTCAGATCGAGCGGATGCATAGTTTATTTAAGGAGCACGGGATCAAAAAAGGCGATAAAATCTCACTAATTGGTAAAAATTCAGCAAATTGGGGAACAGTTTATATTTCGGTAGTTTCTTATGGAGCTGTAATTGTACCACTGCTTCAGGAGTTTAAACCAAAAGATGTTTATAATTTAGTTAACCATTCTGATTCCAAATTATTATTCATTTCGGAGTTTTTATGTGAAAAAATTGATTTTAATGAATTTGAGAATTTAAACACTATTTATTATCTTGACGATTATAATGTTGCTCACGATTTTACTACAGATTTTATCGCATTTAACAAAAATTTAAAAACATCAACAAGAGAAGAATTTAAACTAGAACATATTCCAAATTCTGAACTTGCAGCAATTTTATACACATCAGGAACATCCGGATTGCCAAAAGGTGTTATGCTAAATCATAATTCTTTGGCTGCAAATGTTCGTTATGCCAGAGCAAATATGCCGTTGGAGTCTGGTGATAGAATTGTATCTTTTTTGCCTCTCGCTCATTGCTATGGGGCTGCTTTTGAATTTCTATTCCCTTTCTCAAAAGGTTGTACAATAATTTTTCTAGGTAAAGTGCCGTCTCCTCAAATTATTATGCGTGCTTTTGGAGAGATTAAACCCCGATTGATACTTTCGGTTCCTCTGGTTATCGAAAAGATTTATAAAAACAAAATTAAGCCTTCAATTGATAAGCCTTTTGCAAAAGTTTTATTGAAAACTCCTGTACTTAAAGGAATAGTTTATTCAAAAGTGTTGAAATCACTAAAAGAAGCTTTTGATGGAGAGTTTAAAGAAGTTGTTATTGGTGGTGCAAAAATGAATCGTGAGGTTGAAACCTTTCTCAGAACAATAGGATTTAATTTCTCTGTTGGATATGGAATGACTGAATGCGGACCTCTTATTTCTTATGATGGTTATAAAACTACAAAAATCTACTCGGCAGGAAAAGTAGTTGATGTGTTAGAAATGAAAATTGATGCAAAACAAGAGGGCAAAGTTGGCGAGATATTGCTTAAAGGCGAAAATGTAATGCTTGGTTACTATAAAAATGACGAAGAAACCAAAAAGGCAATTGATAAAGATGGTTGGTTACATACCGGAGACCTTGGTATTGTCGATAAGGATGGTTATGTGTTTATTAAAGGACGCAGTAAAAGTATGATACTTACAGGGTCCGGTCAAAATGTTTATCCAGAAGAAATTGAATCAAAATTTAACAACTTTCCACTAGTTGGCGAAATCGTAGTTGTAAGTCGTAATAACCTTATAACAGCTCTTATATACCCGGATCAGGAGAGAATTAGAAAACACGATCTGCAAGTGGAACAAATTGAGAAAGTTTTTGCTCACTATCAAAAAAGGGTAAACGAAGAACTCCCTGCTTATATGCAGGTTAATAAGATATTGATTCGTGACGAAGAATTTGAAAAAACACCAAAGAAGAGTATCAAGAGATTCTTGTACGAATAGAAATTTATTTTTTATGTTTTAGTCGCTAGCTTAATTTCTTGGAAAGTAATCAAAAGACATTATTTTTTTAGAGTTGATGGATTTAAGGATTTTTTTACTTTAGTTCCACACCCCTCACTGCATAGCTCGGTTGTCATTGTTTTTGACTCTTTGCCCCTTCGAGAAATTCAGGGCACACAGCTCAGTGACCATCAAAAGCATCGTCAAAAACGGGTTTATGGTTTTCTTTCACCTCGGGAGGCGCAAGTGTTCTCGCCTGCAATAGGATTTAGTTCGGTAAAGATTTAGGCAACCCAAAGAACTGTAATCACTTGCTTGTCCGTGGTTACTAATATTGCAAACCTACGGCGTGCTTTTTAAACTATAAAATTATTGTTGGAGGCGAAATGTCGCTTTTTAAGTTTACCTAATTTCTTATGTTTTATCAAGGATTATGGTTTAGTTTAAGGATTTAAAGAATTTTTAGTAAAATTAACTATTTGTTAACTCTTTTTGCCTAAACTTAAACGTATTGCTTCTGTTCTTAAAGTATAAATTTAAAAATTATAATTATGAAAAGTTTAGTAATATTATCACTTAGTTTATTTTTATCCTCAAGTGTTGCATTTGCCACTAATAGTAACAATCCTGAAGCTGGCGATGCAAAAGCAACAAGTACTATTTTAACACAGGGAAGTAAAACTCAATTGGTTTTGCCTTGGGCAGATTTTAATTCCGTTGATATGGAGCTTGTTAGCTTTAAAAATGAATATACATTATGGAAGTGTCCGGCATCTGAAGTAAAGTACTATCCCGGCGAAAAAATTAAAGGTGAAAATTTTAATTATTTTGTTTATAAAAATGGAAAATTTCATTTGACTGTAACAGAAATGAATAAAGCCGGTGTTTATAGTTTCTTTGCAAAATAGTTAATCCGATTTTAAAACACTAATGTCCGATAAAACTATTTTAGGTTCAATAAATACATTGGGATATAACGTCCCTACGGGACTTGGCTCTGGAGGGGGTTGGACTCTTTTACCAAAATTTTGTCCCTAGCGGGACAGAGGCCATTATACCGAAATGAATAAATAAATAGTCTAATCTTCGCATTGCTCGATTATACTATGAATTATTTCAATCGGCATTTTCCACTATAGAAATAATAATACGTCCTTCTGTCGTCGGACTATTTATTATTTCACATTGGTATTAGGTGTCAAATGGTGGTAAAAGTTAAACTAAACCAAGTTTTAGAAGTCCTTTAGGGAAGATATTGCATTGCTTTTCATTCATTACACTAATTTGATGTTTTTTACCGGACAACATTGATTTTAGAATATAGAATAGGCGAAACATGATTTTTATAAGTTCCCTTGCCTATTTTTTCTTTTTTCTTAGATTTAATTTTGTTCCTGGTAAAGGTTCTTCTCCTTGTTCAAGATTATTTTTCTTATAAAGTTTTTTGAGCTTTATGGCATACATTTGAGAAATATCTCTCATAGTTTCACCATCTTTAACAACATGAGTTTCGTTTTGTTTCTCGGCTTTGTTACGTTTAGGCTTTAAATAAATTGTATCATTTGCTTCAATAGGTTCGTCTTTGTTTAAATCGTTGTATTTTGTCAACTGCCATGGCATCAGATCTACTTCTTGAGATAAGGTCTTTATTGATGTGTTATTTTTTGTAATAATATATGGCACTCTATTGTTTTCCAAAATTTCATCTGCGTAAAGATTTATCTCAAAATTGTCGTTGTAGTTATTGTTGCGATTATTGTTACGATTGTTCTTATTATCCTTTATTGGCTTTGCCTTGCCGCTATCATAGTTGTATAGTTCGTGTTTTTCGATTATTCCGATTAATTTTTCTGCATAAGTAGGACTTGTTGCATAACCAGCTTTCTTTAATCCTTTTGCCCATCCTTTATAGTCAGTAATTTCAAGCTCAAATAGGAAATGATACCGGCTATTGTTTCTCAAAAAATCGGAATGGTCGCGATAAGATTC
This sequence comes from Bacteroidales bacterium, assembly GCA_016937855.1. Classification (GTDB taxonomy): domain Bacteria; phylum Bacteroidota; class Bacteroidia; order Bacteroidales; family ML635J-15; genus Bact-19. The sequence goes on from JAFGVU010000184.1 coordinate 79,971, forward strand.
TTCAGCATCCGGATATTTCCTGAAACATTCATTTTTCGCATCATCATCAGCATATATTTCATCGCCCTTCCATCCATGACACTTTATACCGAAATGATTATTTCCTTCTTTAGCTAGCCTGGAGTTTCCGCTTGCAGACTCTAAAATTCCTTGAGAAAGAGTTATACTAGCAGGTACTCCTGAACGTTTCATTTCTCTTACAGCCATTGGAGCAAAATTTTCGATATATTGTTCCTGTGTCATTTGAGAAAATCCAAAAACACTTGTAAGTAAAAATGAGATTAAAAACAAACTTCGCATATTATTATAACTTATATTGTCAAAAATATTGTATTTGCTCAGAGTTTGTTACTAATGCACCTACTAAATATCAACAAAAGGTAGTTGAAATTTTTTGCTATGGAAAAAATCACTATTTTTACTAAAAAATATTGATGAATAAACAGGTTATATACTTGCTTGGTGCATTGTTTTTATTTGCTTTTACCATTGACTCAACAAGATTATATGGTCAGGACGAAGATTTGATGTCAAAATATGCGAGTTATCGTGATCGTCTATTAAATGAGTGGATTGTTGTAAGCCCTGAAGTTGAACAATTTGGAGTTAATATTCCTGCAGTAGATAGAAAGCTCGACTCAACCGGCAATCCCCGATGGGTAAGCTGGAGTGATGGGAATAGCAATTTTAATCATTGGTTAGGAATTTTGGCCACAGAATATCGTTTGCTTAAGAATAACGGTAAAGATTATCACGAGACCTTTGAAATGTTAGTTTATGCACTATTGGCTATTGAGAGATTAGATCTTTACAGTGAGTATGTATTACGAAAGCATCATCAAACTCAAGCTGTTGTTAAGGATGAGTCGGAGCTAATACATTATCCGGATGATATTAATGGTTTTTTGTTGCGTGATGATGTCAGTCTTGGTTTTTGGAGACAATATCACAATCATTTTAGAACCTTATATGGATGGCATGTCGAAACTAAAGATGGCACAAACACATATTTGTCTGTTTTTCGCAGAGGTGTTATCCCCAAGCAAGGTATGAGTCAGGATAATATTATTTACATGTTACAGTCACTGGCTTTGATTAAGCAATTGGTTGATAGTGAGCCAATTAGTGGTGTTTATGTAAACTTTATTAATAGCTATATTCCTCGTTATCTCAGCGATAAAAGAATTATAGAAAATGACAGTATTCACTTTGACAGGTGGGTAATTGATATTACTGACAGATTAGTCAGACAGATGCAACATGAGTATCCTCAACAAAAAATTGTTCTTAAGCCTTTAAAAGGTAGAGCCAGACCAAGTAAAACTCAATTAGGCGGAATAATGGCTTCTTCATGGTATATAATTAATCCGATTACCAATGATTTGGTTGCCGAAGGAAATGGGGAAGATATGGGAGTGTGGATGAATTCGTACGGAGTTGCTGAGGTAGGAAATTTTATTTCAGGCGAAAAAAAATATCATTATGATGGATCCCAAAATGGTCTTAGTGCTTATCTATTTAAGGCTTTTTTGTTTAAAAGTTTTAATTTTCTTGGGAATGGTGGTTTTCCCGTACCCGATCCAATAGACGATTATATGTTTAGAGCTTTAGCAACGGTTTCTGATATTAATTGGAATGAAAATTCATGCGATTTGCTTTATTTACTTGGCGATAAACGACCCGGTTGGACTTATGAGCATAATCCATTGATTCTAGTTTTATTACATCCTGAAAAATATAGAAGTGTTTATTTTCCCGGTAAAGAGTTTTATGATAATGATAAAAAATATTATCAGGAATTATTGTCAGTCGCGCCTAAAAGCTTTCCTTCAACCGATTATTCGCGAGACGATTATCACCCATATTGGTCTGCTTCGTCTAGACTAAATTGGCCAAGTAATACAGGTAATAGAAATGCCAGGGATGTTTTAGATTATGTCGGTATGGATTACATGTTTTTGTACAATTTATACCGATTAGTTTTTAATCCTGATGGTTATGAATTGCCAGTTTCGAGAAAAAGTCATCTTACTGATAAATCATACGAAAAATACAAGGAGCCAAATATGAAAGGAATAGATGCCGAGTTTTTTTACAAACCTCCGGTTGTTAATCCTAATATGCATTAGACTTGTCATTACTCAGGTTGCGTAAAATCATTGCCTTTGTATTTATTCGATTTTAGGTCAATCGCATTAACATCATTTGTAAATTCAACAACCTTATTATTATTAAATTGACATTTATGAATTTTGATTTTTATCGTCTGACTAGCTTGTGCATTTGAATTTGTATTCGAATAAAAGTCAAAATCTATCGCGAATAAATATGGCATAAACTTACCGTTGAAGTTTTCCTCGAAATTACATTTAATAAATTCTATATTGCTGCTTTCTGAAATTTCGATCAGATTATATTCACCTGTTTTACGTAATTTAGTCTTTTCAAAAACAATATTGTTGGAATTGTAAATATAGGCTAATCCGTAAGTACACTCATAAATGTCAGATTTTTCTATCAGCACATTATTGCAATTAAATGTATAAATACCAACAGTTCCACTTCCAAATAAACTGCAATTTTTGATATTGATATTATTGCATTCTTCGAAAGAAAGGACTCCCCCGGTACAATAACCTGAATCTGTATGCCCAAAGATAATATTTTCAAAATCAATGTTTGAGCTGTTAGAAAAGCTCATTACCCAGCTGTATCGAGGTTCAATAACAATTTCGACTTTTCCTTTGCCCGATAGTTTTAAATTATTTATACCATAAATAAAAGGACCTGGTCCATCAAACTCGTCAACCCAACTAATTGATTGATTATCAACATTTTCCCAAACTTTACTGATGTTGTAATAGCCTTCTTCTATAACAATTTCACAATCAGATTTTATCGCGTTAAGAAGATCGAGGGTGTTATTAACAACTATTTTTTCGGCGAATATATTTTGAGAAATAAACGTGAAAATAAAAATAGAAAATAGTGAAATTTTAATTTTCATAGTATTTTAATAATTGGTTTTAAAATCAAAAATACAAAATATAATGATTCGCATTAAAATCTTTTTTTATTCTTAACAATAAAATCTAATTACATTTTTGTATCTTCGTTGATTCAATTTAAAATGATATTTATGAAAGCTTTTAAAGCCTATGATATAAGAGGCGTTTATAACCGGGATTTTAATAAAGATGATGTTTATAAAGTTGGATATTTCTTACCTCAGGTTTTAGGTGCGGAAAAGGTACTGGTCGGTCGTGATGTAAGAGACTCCTCTCCTGAGATTTTCGAATACCTTGTAAAAGGAATTAATGATGCAGGAGTTGATGTTTATGATGCTGGCTTAGCCACTACCCCAATGATTTATTATTCGACAGCAAAGTTTGGGTTTAATGCATCTGTAATGATAACCGCTTCTCATAATCCGGCTGAGTACAATGGATTAAAAGTTTCTGGGGCAAATGCCCGACCTGTAGGTTATGATACCGGTTTAAACAAAGTTCAGGAACTTATGGAAAGCGCTGAGATTGTTAAAGCTAAAAAAGTAGGTGTGCTTAAGGAGATTAATGTTAGAGATACATATTTTGAATTTTTAAAATCTTATGTTCCGGATATTTCGGGATTAAAAATAAGCATTGATTGTAGCAACGGAATGGCCGGCTTATTCATAAAAGATTTGTTAGGCTCCTCTCCTATGTACTTTTTTGATGATCTTGATGGTCGTTTCCCGAATCACGAAGCAAATCCATTAGTTGCAAAAAATATTGTCGATTTACAAAAGCATGTGATTGATAACAAATCAGATATTGGTGTAATTTTTGACGGCGATGCTGACAGAGTAATGTTTGTTGACGAAAATGCGGAGTTTATTTCACCTGATCTTATGATTGCTGTTCTTGCACACTACTTCCTCGAAGAAAAAGGGTTAAAGGGAAAAGTAATTCAGGACATTAGAACCTCAAAAGCAGTTGGGGAATACATTGCACAATTTGGTAGCACAATGGAAATGTGGAGAGTTGGACGCGCTTACGCAGCAACAAAGCTCAAAGAAATAGACGGTATTTTTGGCGGAGAACTTGCCGGACATTACTATTTTAAAGATTTTTATTACTCAGATTCAGGAATTTTAGCAAGTCTCTTAATCTTGGATGTTATTTCAAAAATGAAAAAGAAAGGTATTTCTGTTTCACAGCTGATTGCTAAAATTAAGAAATATGAAAACTCCGGAGAAATAAACTTTAAAATAGATGATAAACAAGGCGCAATGGATGCTGTGATTGATTATTTTAAGACTTTGGAAAAACCTGATGCTTTCTACGATTTTGATGGTTATAGAATTGAATATAAGAACTGGTGGCTAAATATAAGACCTTCGAATACAGAACCATATCTTAGATTTTTATGCGAAGCTAACTCCCCAAAACTTCTCGAAGACATAAAAGAGCAGGTTTTTGGGATTATTGAAGGTTATGGTGGCGAAATAACAGAGGGGCATTGATCGGTCGTCCTCCTATCGTCGGACTCCTCAGTCACCTTATCACTTACTCTTCATCCTCAAATTCTTCGTCAAATATTTTTTCGAAGTCATCTTTTTTATCATCAATTGAATCGAAGTTTTCGCACTGACGGATATATGTTGAATAGTCTTTTTCCAGTTCAAGATATTTATAGATATCTTTTGCTTTAAAAATTCCAGAGTTTTTTATTGCATCCAAATCATCGAGAAAGTTATTTAAAGCCTTACATCCGGCTGGTAAATTGTTAGTTTTATTGAAATAAATATCCACCAGCATTACATTTGCTTCAAATCTCATAATTAAATATTTACGAGGCACTGCACTGATTTCAATATTTTCAACAACAATTTCTAAACTCTCTGCAGCTTCGTTATAACGTTTCTTGTTGTAATCCTTTTCGCCATCTTCGTAGCTTTTGTCTGCTGCTTTTAACAGACGTGAGTCTTGAGCTGAAACATAAGTGGTTAGGAATAATCCCGCTAGTAACATCAAAATTAAATTCTTTTTCATAATCATGTTTTTTAGTTTTGTAGGTTCGTATCAAAATGCTTACCAAAGATAAGTTATTTTTTGTTTTATTAGAAAAAATATAGATTTTTCATTATTACTTAATCAGGCTATGAATATAGTTGCGTTTAATTTTTGTTTTAGGGATTTTAAAATCGAACCATGTCTGAAGCGGCATTTCAAAGCCTGCTCCATGCATGAAATTATAAATGGATTTTTTTAACCCAAAACTGAATTTATTATGGTCCACTCCTGTCTTGTCTTCAAACTCGATGTCATTATTTGCAAATTTTATTTCCTTACTTCTCGTTTTTAATCCATATTTTTCGGGATTTAAGCCTATTTCGCTGTGTGCTGTTAATGCAAACTGATGCCAAAACCCTGATTGAATCAAATCAAGTTCAAACATTTGTCGTACCATTTCTAAACTATCGATTGTTTCTTGTATTGTTTGGGTTGGAAAACCATACATCAGATACGCATGAACCATTATTCCCGCATCGGTTAAATTTGCTGTAACTTTGGCGACTTGTTCAACCGTGACTCCCTTATTAATTAGTTTTAACAATCTGTCAGAAGCTACTTCTAGTCCTCCTGCAACAGCAATGCAGCCTGATTCTGCTAAAATTTGGCAAACTTCAATTGTAAAACTTTTCTCGAAACGAATATTTGTCCACCATTGCACATCAAGTTTCCTATTTATAATTTCAATTGCCAATTCTTTCATTAACATTGGTGGAGCAGCTTCATCAACGAAATGGAAGCCTGTTTCACCCGTTTCAGCAATAATTAACTCCATTCTATCGGCAATTTGCTTAGCTTTTAATGGCTGATAATCTTTAATATAGCTTAGGCTTGTGTCGCAAAAGCTGCATTTACTCCAATAGCAACCATGGGCCATTGTAAGTTTATTCCATCGGCCATCGCTCCACAAGCTGTGCATAGGATTAGCAATTTCAATAACTGAAATATACTTATCGTTTAACAAATCGGAATAGTCAGGACAATACGTATCTCTAAAATGGCAATCTTTTTTAGGTGATAAATCATTAAAATATACCGAATTATCTTTTTTTATAAATGTTCTTTTTAAGAGAAAATCATTTTTAGAACATCCTTTTTGAACTGCTTTGATAATCAATTCCAATGGAACCTCGCCATCATCAAGGCAAATAAAATCGAAATAATCAAAAACTCTGACATCGCTTAAAGAACGTAATTCTGTGCTTGCAAATCCTCCTCCCATAACAGTTTTAATGTCGGGGAATTTCTGTCTAATCATTTTTGCGCATCGAAAAGCAGAGTAAAGATTTCCGGGAAAAGGAACAGTAAATCCAACTATTTTTGGATTATATTTTACGATTTTATTGATTAGAATATCTAAATAAATTTTATCAATATATGTTTCGATATTATAAAGCTTGTTGTCAAGCTCATCGAAAGTATTTGCACTGCGACCGATTCTTTCGGCATACCGACTAAATCCAAAGTCAGGATCGACACTTTCTGTAATAAAATCGGATAAATCTTCGAGAAATAAAGTGCTTAAAAATTTTGCAAGCTCCTCTTTTTCCATTTCCTGTAAAACCCACTGCATATTTTTAAGTTCATCGAATCGCGAAGCTTCAGGAAGAAATTTTCGACTACAAATTTTGTTTGTAAGATATATGTTAGAGCCTTGTAGATAGCCAATTATATCATCAATAACGACGAAGTATTTTTCTCGATTTTCGTAAATTGTTTTAGCATTTTCACTCTTAATTTGATTTTGTGAATTTGCAAAATCTAATAAGTTTGACAAACCTTTATTTGAAAATAATTCAAGAATAGTTTCTATGCTTAAATCGACCTGACTTGCCTTTATATTACATGAGTTTAGATGTGCCTTAAGATAAGCCGTAGCCGGATACGGAGTATTTAGCTGTGTAAATGGAGGCGTTATAAGCAGAATGTCTGTCAATGTTTTTTTATATAATATTAATGGCAAAGTTAAGAAAATGCAATTATAATTAAAACAGACTTTCCGCTATTATAAACATACTCTATACTCTCAAAAATCTTACTTTTATTCCTTTATATCTTTCATAAAAACCCAATACGGAATAAATTTACTACGTTGATTATTTTCATGTTCTGAATAAAAAATTGGAGCAACAGCAATTACTTTTTTGCAGAATTCGTTACCATCAAAATACCATTCTTCCAAGAAACGTAATTGAGTGATTCTTTCAGCAGAAATTGGTTGAGTGAAAGTAATACTTACAGGTGCTCCATCGATAGTATCATAAACAACTGTATAAACCGACCATTCTGTATCAAACAGGCTGTTAAGTTGATCTTTTGGTATTAGTTCAAAGCTACCAAACTTATCTTCATAATTATAAAAATATGCAGGTATCTCATTGCTTTTAACTTTGTCAAATATCTTAACTGCCAGAGATTCAAAATCATTTTCGGGCATATTTGAAAACATGGCACTACTATCCACTGCAATTCTTTCACTAATATTGTCGCCCGTAATTGTTACATCATAGGCAATTCTTTCGGTAATTACTTCTTTTTTTATTTCTTCGGTAACCTGTGAGTTAGTGCAAGACGATAATAAAGAGAAAACCATTAGGACTGGTAGATAAATGAATAATTTTTTCATGACGATAATTTTTTAGTTAAATGAATAAATATATGAAATAACATAATGAATAAATCCAGTTTGTTTTAGCTTTATGAAAAGCTAAAAATAAAGATAGTGTTTTTTTCTATATGCTGTACAAAATTAAATTCTTTTTATGATTCTTGCAAAAAAATTATTTTTTGTTTAACAGAAAACATCTAGGATATTTATGATAATGGTCGTTATGCTATATAAAATAAAAATCATCTATACAAGATAATTCCCAAATTCCACCTTTGGTTGTTTTTGATGATTTTGTAATAATAATCTTTGATGATTTTTATTGTCGATTTTGAATATTTTGTGGAGTGTACTTCATTTAACCCGGTTGGGGGGTTACAGCCCAAAAACAAAACATCTAATGTCTTCGACGTAACTTTATATTAATACCCTGAATGCTTGAACAATTGCTATTCGTATCTGATAACTCAAACATTATTTTATTCTTATTTGGGATTTGTTCGTCTAGGCGAATTGTAATTTGAATAATTCTCTGGCGGGTTTACTTCGTGAACCCGGTTGGGGGGAGGCATTACAAACAAACACAATCACTCCTGCTATGCAGGATTTTATTAAATAAGCCCCCAAATTCTGAAACCTGCGGTTTCGATTTGGGGGCTTATTTAATAAAAAAAACCGCTTTCGCGGTTTTGTGATTGTGTTTGTTTGTAGCGAGAGGCGGGTTTGAACCGCCGACCTCATGATTATGAATCATGCGCTCTAACCAACTGAGCTACCTCGCCATATCTTTCTAACCAATCCCGAAAAATAGAAAATTTTGTTGTTAAATTTTCTTAATTTTTCGAGGACTCTCGATTTTTTACGAAAAAATCATTCGTCCTTGTATTGGTTTTATTATTTCAAAAAACTTCTTCCTGCTTGTTAGCTTTGCTCTGATGATTTTTTCTAAAAATCGGAGCTGAGCTACCTCGCCAAAATTTCATTTTTTGTTTTTGAACGTCCAATTGTTAAAATCGGACTGCAAAAATAATTAATTTTATTTATAATCAAATAAAGTTTGCAAACTAATTTTAATTTTTATAAATTGCGAAAGAATATTTTTATGATCAACCATTTTAGTGGTAACTAATTAAGATTATATGACAAAAATAGAATTAGAATTTATTCTTAACTCTTCGGAGAGAATATTATTCAACCGACTTAGCACTGCAAGCGGGTTAAGTGAGTGGTTTGCGGATGATGTTCGCGTAAAAGACAAAATTTTTACATTTATTTGGGATGGCTCAGAAGAAGAAGCAGAGTTACTTGCAATAAAAGATTTTAGTTTTGTGCGTTTTAAATGGTTGGAAAGTGATGCGGACAGCTTCTTTGAATTTAAAATTCAAACTCACGATATTACAAATGAAATAGCTCTAATTATCACCGATTTTGCTGATGATGACGAAAAAGATGCAACTATTGAACTTTGGGAAACACAAATAAATAATCTGAAACATATTCTTGGAGCATAAAAATCCGATGTTTTTATTATTTTTGCATGTCAGAAATTAATTGGCATGCTAAAACAAGTACATAAATACATTATAAAGTCTTTTATCGGTCCATGGGCGGTAACATTCCTCATTTGCGTTTTTTTGTTACTTATGCAGTTCTTGTGGAAATATATCGACGATTTGGTTGGTAAAGGTCTTGAATGGAACATAATTGCAGAGTTGCTGTTTTATGCTTCTTTAACTTTAGTGCCTTTGGCGTTGCCCTTATCGATCCTATTGGCAACTATTATGACATTTGGTGGATTGGGCGAGAAAAACGAATTGTTCGGAATGAAATCAGGTGGGATCTCTCTATATAAAATAATGTATCCGCTTTTGGTTTTTAATATTATTATTAGTTTCGGAGCCTTCTATTTTTCAAATAACCTTCTCCCCTACACAAATTTAAAGATGCGATCTTTGTTATTTAGCATTCAGCAGCAAAGACCCGAAGTCAATATAAGAAATGGGATTTTTACAGAACCAGTCGATAATTTTAACATAAAAGTTGATAGAAAATACCGTAACAATAATACTCTCGAGGGCGTTTTGATTTATGATCATCGAAATATGTCGGGCAATAGCAATGTTACAACTGCAAATGCCGGAAATATAAAAATTACCGAAGATAAGTCAGTTCTGATAATGGAATTATTTGATGGGTATCGTTATGAAGAACTTAAACTTGATAAAGATGCAAAGAAAGGAAACAAAACACGACCACATCAAAAATCCAAATTTAAGAAACAAATTGTGTACATCGAACTCGATGGATTAGGACTGGACAGAAGTAACGAAGACCTTTTTAAAAATGGTTTCGAAATGCTTAATAACTCCCAACTAAGACAAGCAATAGATTCTTTACGCAAAAATCTTCATAAAAGGGAGCACGATATTTATTACAATATAAAAAGCTACTCGTTATTTAAAGGACAAGCTAGCTGGATAAATTTAACCGATGAGCAAAAACAAATAGCTCAAATCGGTGCAGATGAGATTCTTATCTCTGAGCCACAGTTGCTTTTTAATATTGATAGTCTATTTAGCAATCTTAATCAAAATCAAAAAAACAAGGTTATCAATTTTGCACTTAATTACAGCCGAGCAGCTAAACAATATGTTGATGTTTCATATATAGAGGTAGATGGATACGAAAGATGGATAGTCAGACATCAGGTTGAGTGGCATCGAAAATATGTGTTGTCATTGGCTTGTCTTTTGTTTTACCTTATTGGAGCACCATTAGGTTCGATAATCAGAAAAGGTGGATTCGGGTTGCCGGTTATTATTTCGGTGTTTATATTTTTAATTTATTATATTATATCGATTACTTTTGAAAAAACAGTTAGGGAATTGGTTTTACCTCCTGAAATTGGAATGTGGATAAGTAGCGCAATTCTTGTTCCCATTGGTGTTTTCTTGATCATCAGAACGGCAAATGATTCGATGCGTATTAGCCCACATTTTTATCAGAAGTTTAAAAACTTGTTTAGAAAGAAAAATAATGATAAAGTAGAATAGAAAAGTTTTTGAAAATCTCGAAAATTGTAAAGAGTTTATTTACAAATCATTATGAGATTTTTACGACGAGTTGACGGGAAGAATTATGAGGATACTTAGTTTGACAAATAAAATGCCTTATCCACCAAAAGACGGGGGCACAATTGGAATTTATAACATAATCAATGCCTTGTCGGAAATTGGAAATGATGTTCATCTATTAGCGATGAACACACCAAAACACTTTATTGCAGACGATGAGATTGATCCAAATATTAAGGATAAACTAAATATAGATTACGTTTTTGTCGATACTAATATTTCATTATTTGGATTGTTGAAAAATTTATTTTTTTCTCGATTACCATACATTGCAGAGAGATTCTATGATCAAGATTTTCGAGAAAAACTTATAAAAAAACTGAATTCGGATAGTTTTGATATTATACAACTCGAAGGATTATACTTGTGCTTGTATATCCCTGATATTCGTAAGCACTCTAATGCAAAAATATCTTTAAGGTCGCATAATATCGAACATGAGATTTGGTTCAGGACTGCTCAAAATTCTTCTAATCCGATAAAAAGGATTTACCTTAGGCATTTGTCAAGGAGAATCAAGCAATTTAAAATCAGCATTATCAATAAGTATGATGTTTTAGTTCCAATTACTGAAAGAGATGCCGAGATTTACAATAAGTTAGGAAATAGTAAGCCTTCGATAATTTTTCCAGCAATTGTAAATCTAAATGATTTTAACTATTCTGTAAATAGTGCAAAAGAAATCAGTTTGTTTCATCTTGGAGCTTTAGATTGGTTTCCAAACCAGGAAGGCTTATTGTGGTTTATAGATAATTGTTGGAGCACAATTTATAAAAATCATCCTAATTTAAAGTTTAATATTGCAGGACGTAATTGCAGTTCTGAATTTCTTAAGAAAATCGACAGAGCTGGAATAGTTTTTCACGGAGAAGTCGAGAATGCACAAAAATTCATGAACGATTATGCTGTGATGATTGTTCCGCTTCTTTCGGGTAGTGGAATGAGAATTAAAATTATAGAGGGAATGGCAATGGGGAAAGCTATTATCACAACAACTATTGGAACCGAAGGCATAAGTACCGAAGACTCCAAAAATATTATGATTGCCGATACCCCGGAAGAGTTGATAAATAAGATAGAAATGCTTTTAAGTAATCCTGAACAAATTGATAAATTAGGATTAAATGCACGAAGTTTTATTGAAATGAATTATAGTGATAAAGTATTATCAAATAAATTAACAGATTTTTATAAATCCGAACAGTGATTATAGCGTTACAAATATTATTGTGGATTTGCGTTGCATTGGTATTTCATACTTATGTAGCATATCCTATTTTATTAAAGCTATTTAACCGCGATAAAAAGTTTTACGACGAATCTATTGATTACACGCCAAAAGTTTCAATAGTAATGTCGCTATTTAATGAAGAGGATGTTATTGCCGAAAAACTGGAGACAATTATTAGTTCAGACTATCCCAGAGATAAGATTCAGATTATTGTTGGCTCTGATAATAGTACAGATAAGACAAACGAAATTGTTGGAGAATTTGTAAAAAATCATAATTTAATTATTTTTATTCCTTTTTCACAAAGGCAAGGTAAGTCAAACGTTATTAATGCAATGATAGACAGAGCCGATGGGGATGTGCTGATTTTATCGGATGCAAATGTAATGTTCGACAGAAACACTATCCGAGAATTGGTAAAACCATTCGAGAATCAGCAAGTAGGTTTGGTTGATACCAGAATGACAAATACAGGTCTCAAAAAAGAAGGAATATCCATACAGGAAAAATCATACATTTCTCGCGAAGTAATGATAAAATACTATGAAGGCAGTATCTGGGGAACTATGATGGGACCTTTTGGCGGATGTTTTGCAATTCGAAAAAAGCTTTATAGCCCAGTGCCCGTCAACTTTTTAGTTGATGATTTTTATATTTGCTTAAAAGTCTTAGAAAAAGGCTACAAAGCAATAAATCGTCTCGAGGCTGTTGTGTATGAAGATGTGTCGAACAATTTATCAGATGAGTTTCGTCGTAAAATAAGAATTGCAACAGGCGATTTTCAAAACTTGTGGGAATTTAAGAACCTTTTGTGGCCCCCATTTACCGGACTTTGGTTTAGTTTCCTATCACATAAAATTTTCAGGTGGCTTACTCCGGTATTTATGATTATTGCATACATTAGCAATTTAATACTGGCGTTTTATTACGATTTCTATGCATATATGTTTATTGCATATAATTTTGCATTTATTTTACTAATAACTGACTTTTTACTTAAAAAAATACAAATACATAATATAATTTTGCGCTTTATAACACATTTTATGTCGATGAATTTAGCTTTGTTGATTGGAATGTTTAAAGCAATGAAAGGAGTTAAAACAAATGTCTGGAAACCAACAAAAAGAAATCAGTAGAGCTTTAAATACAATAGAAGAAGCTATTGAAGATATCAAAAATGGAAAAGTTATCATCGTTGTTGACGATTTTGACAGGGAAAATGAGGGTGATTTTGTCGTTGCTGCTGAAATGATCACAGCAGACATAGTTAATTTTATGGCGCGTTATGGTCGTGGACTAATTTGCACTCCTCTTACCGAGAGCCGCTGTAGAGAACTCGATTTAGATTTAATGGTAGGTAAAAACACTGCCCTTCACGAAACACCTTTTACAGTATCGGTAGATTTAAATGGTAACGGCTGCACAACCGGTATTTCGTCCAGTGATAGAGCAAAAACTATTAAAGCTCTTGTTGATGATAATACTAAAGCCGAAGATTTAGGACGTCCCGGGCATATTTTCCCACTCATGGCTAAAGAAAATGGCGTTTTGCGACGAAGCGGACATACCGAGGCGGTTGTTGATCTTACGCGGCTAGCAGGACTAAAACCCGGTGGAGCTTTGGTCGAAATAATGAACGATGACGGAACTATGGCACGTTTACCTCAATTATTCGAAATTGCTGATAAATTTAATCTCAAAATTATTAGCATCGAGGACTTGATAAAATATCGCCTAAAAACTGACAGCCTAATCGAAAAAGGTGTGCGTGTACATCTTCCAACTGAATATGGTTATTTTGATATGATACCATTTAAGCAAAAAAGTAATGGTATGGAACATGCCGCACTTATTAAAGGAACTTGGGATAAAAACGAAACTGTTTTGGTAAGAGTGCACTCTAGTTGTGTTACCGGCGATATCTTTGGCTCACTTAAATGCGATTGCGGACATCAACTACACGAATCTATGAAGATAATCGAAAAAGAAGGCAAAGGTGTTGTGCTTTATCTTAATCAGGAAGGTCGTGGAATTGGTTTGATGAATAAAATTGCTGCGTACAAACTCCAAGAAGAAGGTTTGGATACTGTAGAAGCTAATGTGCATTTAGGGTTTAGACCAGATGAACGTGATTATGGAGTTGGCGCTCAAATCTTAAGAAGTGTGGGAGTTAGAAAAATGAAGCTTCTAACCAATAATCCTAAAAAACTTGCAGGCTTAAAAGGCTATGGACTCGAAGTTGTTGATACACAGCATATTGAGATTAAACCTAATAAGTATAATAAGTTTTATCTCGAAACTAAAAAGAATAAAATGGGACACGAACTGGATATTGAAAATGAGTAAAAAACCTGATATTGTTTTCATGGGTACACCCGAATTTGCAGTGTCATCTCTCAAGATTTTATTGCAAAACGATTTTCCTGTTAAAGCAGTTGTTACAGCTACTGATAAACCTGCCGGTAGAGGTAACAAAATCCAGTTTTCGGACGTGAAAAAGTTTGCCATTGAAAATAATCTTCATGTTCTGCAACCCGACAATTTAAAATCACCCGAGTTTATCGAGCAATTAAGAGAAATAAATGCTGATTTATTTATTGTTGTTGCTTTTAGAATGTTGCCTAAACAGGTTTGGGAAATGCCAAAACTTGGCACTTTTAATTTACATGCCTCACTCCTGCCCGATTATAGAGGTGCAGCGCCAATAAATCATGCTTTAATTAATGGTGATAATAATACTGGAGTTACTACTTTTTTCATAAATGAGGAGATTGATAAAGGCAACATCATTTTTAGAGAAGAAACTCAAATCTTACCCACTGATAATGCAGGATCTTTGCACGATAGATTAATGGAAGTCGGATCAAAATTAGTTTTGAAAACTGTTGATGCGATTCAAAATCAGTCCGTTGTTTTACATAGTCAGGATGAGTTTGGCGGTGATATGCGCCCTGCTCCAAAAATATTTAAAGATTTTTGTCGTATTGATTGGTCTAAACCGGGTATAGTTGTGCAAAACCATGTTAGAGGATTGTCGCCATATCCGGCAGCTTGGACAATTTTACTTAATGATTTGCAAGTAAAGATCTTTAAAACAAATTTTGTTTCTGATAATCACAATATGCCTATAGGCAGTATTATAACAGATAATAAAAAGTTTATGAAAGTTGCAGTATGTGATGGATATATCGAGGTATTAGAGATTCAACTTCAAGGGCGCAAACGAATGCTAATAGTAGAATTGCTTAATGGCTTTGATTTTGAGGATAGTAGCTGTTTTATTTAAAGTTTTAGTTTAGCTCATTTCTCATCCTTTTCTTATATAAATCAATTGCTAGCCCATCAACTAGTCCAATTTTTGGAGCAACGATTGTATCGATTTTTCCCCATTTCATGATGTTATTAAATATCCGCGCAGCCGGAACAATAACATCCGCTCTATCAGGGCGTAAGGTGTAATTTTCAATTCTTTCCTCATAAGACCTTTTCTCGAGTTCGCCAACTGCAGTTTTTATTTGCTGTCGCGTAATTGTATTATCCAAATTTCCAAACAATGTAGTTAATTTGCTGATATTTCCTCCTGAGCAAATACAATTGACTTTATCATCTGTGTTTCTGACATCTTGCAGCCATTGCTGTAACTTATCCCATTCAGAGGATGCTACTTGATCGAATAAATATTTGATAGTTCCGATTTTAAAGGACTGCGAAGCTACAAACTTCTCTTTTTTAAAGAAAGAGCATTCAGTACTGCCGCCGCCAACATCTATATAAAGGGTGTCATCAAATTTTTTGTTTACATAAATATTATTTGCCTGACTAACAATCTCGGCCTCTTCTATCCCATCAATAATTCTTAATTTTATTCCAGTTTCACTTTTAATTGCTTTAATGACATTTTCTCCGTTGGATGCCTCTCTAAAAGCTGCTGTTGCACATGCATCAAAAGCCACAGGTTGATATATTTCTTTAATTAATTCATAGGCTTTAAATGTTTTGATTAACATTTCCTGCTTTTCATCCGAAATAAATCCTGTTTCAAAAACATCCATTCCTAGTCTTAGTGGAACCCGAACAAGTGCAATTTTACTTGCATAAATAAGGCTGTTTTTCTCAAAAACATGGGATATCAACAATCTACCCGCATTAGAACCAATATCAACTGTTGCAAAAATCAAACTCATGAATTTAGCTGTTTTAAATATTTATATGTTTCTTCTTGTGCCCGAAATTTATTTGTTTCGTCTGTTTTAAAAATAATGTTTTTTTCTTTTGTACTCCAGTCTCTAGCTTTTGTGTTGTCTTTAAACTGAATGTCAAAAATGTCTTGCAACTCTTTTTGAATCTTCTTGGAATATATTGGTACGCAAACTTCTATTCGGGTATCAAGGTTTCTAATCATCAAGTCGCTTGATCCAATAAAATATAATGGTTTTTGATTATTGCAGAACATAAAAACTCTGGAATGTTCTAAAAACTTGTCAACTAGCCCGATGGTTTTTAAGTTTGGATTAGTGTGAGAAACTAAACTGCATGATGCTCTAGCGCTAATCCTTATCTTTACCCCAGTTTTTGCAGCTTCTTTTATTTTTTCGACAAATGTAGAGTCGGTAAAACTATTTAGTTTTAAATCTATCCAGGCAGGCAAACCATTTTTTGCATTGTTAATCTCATTTTCGATAAGCTCCATAAATCTTGAGCGAGTATAAAGAGGGCTAACAATTAAATGATCGAAATTTATTATTTGATAGGCAGATTCGATTAAATAAAACACTTTACTTATCTCTATTCCTATTTCTTGATTTGCCGTTAATAACGAAAGATCGCTGTATAATTGTGCTGTTTTTTCATTAAAGTTTCCGGTAGAGATATTTGAGTAATAAAAATTTAATCCATTTTCTTTTGCTCTTATTAAGATTAGCTTTGAATGTACTTTAATACCCGGAATAGTTTTAATAATTTTTACACCTGCCTCTTCCAGTTTGTTTGTCCAATATATGTTTTGTTCTTCGTCGAAACGTGCTTTTAGTTCTAAAAATGCTGTTACATTTTTACCATTTCGTGCAGCATTAATAAGTGCCGAAATTATTTTGGAGTCTTTAGATAATCGGTAAAGTGTGATTTTGATTGATCTGACTTTTGGGTCAATCGATGCCTCTCTCAACATATTTACAATTGTCCCAAAAGAGTTGTATGGATAATGCAAAAGAATATCTTTCTTCTTTATTGACGATAATATTTTGATTTTTGGTTTAAGGTGTTTGTGTGGAATCGGCTCGATGTTTTTGTAAACATGTTCCTGTCCGAGTAAATTTGGAAAACTCATGAAATCTTTTGAGTTATGATATCTTTCGCCTGAAATGACATTTTCATCATTCTTTATTTTTAAGCAATGAGTAAGCAAACTTACTAAGTCGGCAGGCATTTTACTGTCATGAATAAACCGAACAGGAGCACCGGTCTTTCTCTTTTTTATGCTTTCTGCAACTATATCAATAAAGCTTTTAGAGACGTTCCCGTATAAATCTATTTCGGCATCTCTAGTGATTTTGATCGTGAAGGCCTTGTATTCACAATATCCAAATACATCAAAAATATCGCCTAAACAAAACCTTATAATATCATCAAGTCTGATTACACATTTTTCATTTTTTTCGGAATCGGGCAAAATAAGAAATCGAGGCATTTTGTCGGCAGGAATCTGGATCAAAGCAAAATCGTTATTGTCGTGTGTAGAAGTTTTTTTTAGACTAATTGCTAAATAGATTGTTCCATCAGGCAAACTGCTCAAATCAGAACTTCTTCTTAGCATTACGGTAAATAATCCAGGCAATATGTTTTCGTGAAAATAATCTTTAACAAATTTTTGCTGATTGGTATTTAATTCGGTTTCATTTAGGATCAGTAACCCGTTATTTTTGAGCTCAGTAAATATTTTCGTTTTTATATTACTAAATTCTTTTTGGCGTTTTTCAATATAACTAGTTATTGCTTTTAGTAATTCTTCAGACTCTGTTACTTTTTCAGGATAGTTTCTTCTATTAAACTCAATTAGCCTATTTATTGATGCAACCCTTACTCTGTAGAACTCATCAAGATTATTTGAGTATATGCCAAGAAATTTTAATCGTTCAAGCAATGGAACCGTCTTGTCGGCAGCTTCTTGCAATAATCGACTATTAAAATGTAACCAACTTATTTCTCTGTTAATAATTTCCATAATCAACAAAATTTAAAAGCAAAGATAAGTTAAGATTTATTAACATTGTAAACTTTATGTTAAATTTGTTGTCTTTCTATTTTATTATTGGCTGCCACAATGACAGTATTTATTTATTTGCATAGTTATTGACAATTTATCAAAGAATTTAAAATCTATATTATGGAGAAATCTTATGATCTGACAACTTATAAGGGGGTTAACAAAGCTTTAGATATTTTTAAGAAGTACGGATGGGTTATAAATCCAATTCCATGGCTAGTATTTAAAGCATTAAGCCCCGAATTGTCAACCGAAAAGCAGGTGGAAGCTGCTAAAACACTAATCGAAGCAGGAAAGACTAACGGGGTAAAACGAATGAGAATAAAAATTGGACATAAAGCTGGTCTTGAATTGAGTACTCTTTTGCAGGGATTTCCAATTAAAGTAATGATGGGAAATAATGGGATAGCCGAGGTAGAAGTGGATTACGAATCAAATAGTTCTGGCATAGGAACAGATGTAAACAAAGTATAAACTTTTAGGAGATGCGCGGTTTAACTTCTACAGATTAAGATTTATTGTCATTATTTAGGTTTTTTCTTAAATAAGTTTATTGAGAGATAAACATTATGATTTTATTGTTATGCCACCCTGCAATATTTTATTGCCATAAAACCCAGCTAAATAATTACTTTTTCTTTTTATTGACGTTTACATTGCCTGATTTATTTTGTATCACGATTAGTAATTTTGTCGGCAATGTAAAGTCTGAATTCAGCTCGTTTTTTTACTCCGATATTCTTATAGCACAAGTTCTCAAATTTCAATTAATCAAAAATGCATGTTAATCATCAAATAACAAGTGTTTTACCGTTTTTCCGCTACGAGCAATTAGTTTGAGGGCTTCTATTCCGATTTTTATATGATCTTCCACAAATTTTTCGGTTACTTTCTGGTCACTTGCATCGGTTTTTATTCCTGTCGAAATCATCGGCTGGTCACTTACTAATAGCAACGCACCCGAAGGGATACTATTTGCAAAACCTACACTAAAAATTGTTGCAGTTTCCATATCTATTGCCATTGCTCTGGTTTTACGAAGATACTTTTTAAACCTTTCGTCGTATTCCCACACACGCTTGTTTGTTGTTAAAACAGTACCTGTCCAATAGTCACGCCCGTAATCTCTTATTGATGTTGAAACAGCGCGTTGAAGCATAAACGCCGGTAGTGCTGGCACTTCAGGAGGCAAGTAGTCATCACTCGTCCCTTCACTTCGTATGGCGGCTATTGGTAGAATTAAGTCGCCAAGTTTATTCTTAGCTTTTAATCCGCCACATTTACCTAAAAATAATACAGCTTTAGGACTTATTGCGCTCAACAAATCAATTATTGTTGCAGCATTTGGACTTCCCATTCCAAAATTGATAATTGTTATATTGTCGGCTGTTGCACTCGTCATATTTTTATCCAATCCATCAACATTAACAGAATTAAATTCTGCAAAAAGCTCGACATACAATTGAAAATTTGTAAGTAGAATATACTCTCCAAAGCTCTCAATACTTTTACCTGTATATCTAGGTAACCAATTGGTTACGATCTCTTGTTTTGTTTTCATAATTTAGAATGTTTTTGCAAAAATACAAAAAATGCCGACCAATTTTAATAGTAAGCAAAAAAAAAGGGCAGATCAACTGCCCTAGTTCATGTTTTTATCAATTATGAAATTTTAATTTGACGCGATAGTTTCGCTTCCTTATCCTTTGGGATAACAACTTTTAAAATTCCATTCTCGTAGTTTGCAGCAATTTTGTCTTTGTCAACATTATCAGGCAAACTGTAAGATTTTTTGAAGCTGCCGTAGCAGAATCCGCGATAATAAAATTTTTGTTCTTTTTTCTCTTCTTTTGCTTCTTTTTCACTCGAAATTTGAAGAACATTATCGTTTACCTCGATATTAAAATCCTTTTTCTCTAAGCCCGGAACAGCTGCTTCCACAACAAATTCCTTTTCAGTTTCATACACATTAAAGTCAGGTCTGGTAAACAATACTGAATTCTCGCTAATTTCTGCTGAATCGTTAAAGAATGCGTCGAAAATTGATGGCAAGTAGCCATTTGTGTTTCTTTTTACTAACATAGTTTTTTCCTCCTATAATTTATTTGTTAATATTTATTGTTTTCGATTACACTTTTTCAAACTATGTACCATATCAAAAAAGTGATCATTTTGACTGAACTAGTAAACAAAATATGTCATATTGACACTTTAGCTGTAAATTTACATGTCATTTTGTCTATATTGATGAGTTTTTTTCCATTTTTCAAATTTTTAGTACCAAAAAGATGCTGAGTAAACATCAAATACTGTATTTTTACAATGAAAATTTGCAGAAATGAGAGAATTAATTACCACCATACTAATTTTGGTTAGTATATCTGTATGTTCTATTGCTCAAACCTATCAACTACCAAACGGAGGTTTTGATGCTTGGGACGGAAACGGATCAGATGACGAGCCAACTCACTGGAATGCATTTCCCAGTGCTGCTTGCGACTTATCAGGTCTTGCTGCCTTAGGTTGCGGAACAGCCACATCCACACGACACGAAAAGTCAACAGACATTCGTCCTGGATCTTTGGGAAGTTACAGTTGTCGATTATTTGCCACATCAGCCTTAGGTATAATTGCCAATGGCACCATCACTACGGGGCAGATCAGAATTGGAAGCACTACAGCAGCCAGTCC
Organism: Bacteroidales bacterium; assembly: GCA_016937855.1. Classification (GTDB taxonomy): domain Bacteria; phylum Bacteroidota; class Bacteroidia; order Bacteroidales; family ML635J-15; genus Bact-19. The sequence goes on from JAFGVU010000184.1 coordinate 100,954, forward strand.
GGAAAACTACAATATTACAAGAACTGCTAATTCGTCATTAAATCAAAGCCTAAACGCAAAACCTGACTCTATTGTTTTTTGGGCAAAATTTGTATGTCCCAGTTCAACACAAAAGGCAAGAATCAGTGCGATAATTCATGATAATTATGACTATCGTGACCCTGAAGAAGGCGATGCAAATGCAACAAATCATGTTGTAGGTAAAGCAATTGAAAATTTCACTCGCGGAGACCAAACATGGCAAAGACATTCAGTAGCATTTGATTATGATTACCCTTCTGCTAATCCACACTATATTTTACTAACTTTCACTTCAAATATGGTGCAAGGCGAAGGATCAACAAGCGACCAATTATTTATCGATGATGTTGAGTTAGTTTATAATACAAATTTACTAAGCATTAAAGTTGACAACACATTAATTAATGGATTTAATTCAAATGTTTATAGTTACAATATTCAATATCAATGTGGCGAAACTCCGGCAATTAGTGCTGTAGCAGAAAGTCTCAACGCAAGTGTATCAATAAATCAGCCCAACGAATTTGGAGTCTCTACAATTGAAGTAACTAACGGCGACCAATCGTCAGTATATACAATAAATATTAACTATTTTCATACAACAATTATCGAAGATGAAATCTGTCAGGGAGAATTATACAATTCATTTGGATTTAATCTTGGTCAGCAAAATACTGTAGGATTATTTAATCACTATTCGACTATTTATGAATCGGCAACATGCGACAGCATCTACAATTTAATTCTTACTGTCCATCCAACTTATCAAAACGACACAAATTATATAATGATTTGTGAAACCGGCGAATACAATTTTTTTGGTCAAATAATCACTGAGCCTGGAATATACGACACAACATTAATAACAACAAATGGTTGTGACAGCACTATGGTTCTAGATTTAAGTGTTGGTGAGTTTTACAGATCATTCATCAATGAGTCGATATGCCATGGAGAGTATTATATCGAAAATGGCTTTAACATGGGTATATCAGGAAGTGACACCTTATATTATACTGCAATAAATGGATGCGACAGTCTGGTTATTCTTAATTTAACAGTTAATCCAATACACTCGACAGAAATCTTTGATACTATTTCACAAGGCTCAGCATATACTAAAAATGGGTTTGAGATTTTTACAACAAACATCCCCGGCGATTACATTTTTACAAATACATATTTTAATGTTTATGGATGTGATAGTACTGTAAATCTAAATCTCACTATTACAGAAGTACCCGAAGACAGTACCAATAACAGCGGTACTGAATTTGGTTTTATGCTTTTCCCTAATCCTGCTTCAGATGAAATAATAGTAAAGGCAGAAAATTACATCGACTTTAGTCTTGGGTTTATTATTTATGATATTTTTGGCAAGATTTTAGAAAAAGGCAACATTAATACTACGGAAACCGCCCTAAACATTGCACATTTTGCCCCCGGAATATATTTTATCAAAATTTTTGACAGTAATGACAAATACAATTCTTTAAAGTTTATCAAATATTAGCATAAGAAACTATAAAAACACAAACAACATAACCATAAAAACTAAGTTATTAACAATAGTTTGAAAAAAAAACAAAAACTTTTCTTGCAAGATATTTTTTTTTATTATTTTTACAATCGTTATTCAGGAGGGAAGCCGAAAACTCAAAAAACAATTAGAGTAGGCAAAAATATTAAACTATTACAACTATGACAGAAGGACAAAAACCCGTTCAAAAGAAAATGATGATGGCTTTAATTTGCTGGTTTGCAGGTTCATTAGGAATTCACAGAATGATGATGGGATATAGCAACTGGTGGTTACAGCTTATTACTTTAGGCGGATGTGGTATCTGGACTCTTTATGATCTAATTATGATACTCACAGACAAAATGCCTATGGCTGATGGAAGACCATTAGAAAAGTAATTTTACATTTTTCGAAAAGAAAGGGCTATTGTTTAGCCCTCTTTTTTTCTTTAAAAACCACAAAAACAAAAACTTATGGAAAACACAAAAAATTGTATTAAATGCGGTGCTCAAATCCCTGTTGATGCAATGATATGCCCTGTTTGCGGAGCTAATCAAGCAGAACAGCCACAAGTAGAGCAACAACAATTCACACAACAGGCTCAACAACCGGTTTACAATCAACAACCAAACCCAATGCAAGATAATGGTGCAGTAAGCGATAAAGAAAAAACAACTGCGTTGATTCTTTGCATTTTACCTTATGTTGTGCAAATCCACGGAATTCACAGATTTTATACAGGACACATAGGAATTGGAATAATTCAGCTTCTAACCTGGGGTGGTTGTGGTATCTGGACATTGATTGACCTGATTCAAATAATTTCAGGTAATTTTAAAGATGCAGAAGGACGACCACTTAAAGGATAATAACGGAAAAAGTACTTTTAAAAGAATAATATTTCCGTATTTAAAAAGAAACATTGTAATAACCGGCATTGTCGGTTATTATTTTATTGGATTAATTCTGTACATATTTGCAGAAATCGATATTTTGTTACCATGTATTTGGTACACATTGTTTAATGTCCGATGTCCAGGATGTGGACTTACTCGGGCTTTTATTCACTTACTTTCATTTGACTTTTCCGCAGCTTGGGATTCAAACCCACTCATTTTTATTGTTCTACCCGGGATGAGTTTTTATATCATAAAGGATTTTGTTAGATTTGTTAAGAGAAATAAGGAATGACCAGTTTTCGAAAAATATTAGTTCTATTTTCTTTTCTTTTGGGTGTTTTATCTCTTTATTCTCAAATCAACTATTATCAAACACCCGAAGACGAAACGTACATTGCACGTCAACACATTAAACGTCTTCATGATAGTTCTATTCTTCTTGTTAGACTTCATTCCAGAGAAAAGAGCATACAAGCATATAGAAATTCTGGAAAGGACAAATTTGCAGACAAAAAAGAGCTTGAGCAAAACGCATACAACCTAGCTATCGTCAAAGCATTTAGGGAGAATTTTAATTTTTGTGAAGTATACTTTTATTATTCCGATAAAACTTCTGATAATATTGATGATAGATTTATGAGACTTGTTTTCTTAAATGATAGTCTTCAGGAAGATCAATCAATATTACCAAATTTTGGAATGTACTATCATTATGTTGCAGAATTTAGAATTGTTAATTCAGAAACTATGATTCAGGGACTTGCAATAATGGACACCCAATTAAATCAGCTAAAAAAACCTTTTCCGTATTATGCAAAAAGCCCATTCTTTGCTACACACAAAAAGACGCCTTTTATTACAGTAAAAAGATTTAACAGAAAGCTTCATAGATATTATAAAAGAGTGAAATAGGTCACTATTATTTCTTAAAAAACACTAAACTTTCACCACACATTTTTGTTATAAATTTATTAAGTTTGTAACAAATCATTTATTTGAAACTTACCGCAGCAATATTAACAGGTGGTGAATCTTCCCGTATGGGAGGAATTAACAAAGCATTTGCGAAAGTTGGAGACAATACTGTTTTCGATAGGCAATATGCGATTCTTTCAGCAATTTTCGAACAGATAATTATATGTGGAAAGAATACTGACTATGGAGTAAATTTACCGATTTTTCCTGATCAGGAGATTGGAAATGGTCCTGTGGCAGGTATTTACTCGGCGTTAACTAACAGCAACTCTGATTATGTGTTTATAACGTCTTGCGATTTGCCTTTTATAAATTCAATGCTAATTGTGGAAATGATAGAAATCGTCAGAGAAAACAATTACGATATTGTCATCCCAAAACATTTGGGAGGCATTGAGCCACTTTATGCTTTTTATTCAACCAGACTTTCAAATTTGTTCAAGAAGCAACTCGACGAAAAAGAATTTAGAATAAGAAAGAACTTCGAAAATTTGAATATTCATTATTTTGATGTAAATTTACGCTACAATCCTGATGTGGTTTTTATGAATATTAACACATTGGAAGATTTGAATAAGGCAAACGACTATGAAAGAAAAAATTATGGAAGATAAAATCAAGACAATTCTTAGCAGCTATAGGCCCAGTAAAGAAAATTTAATTAAGGTTTTACACGATATCCAGTCGGCAGAGCCAAAACAGTACATTTCGGAAGAGGCAATGAAGCTTTGCGCTGAATATTTTAAACTAACAATGGCTCAGGTTTATGGTGTTGTTACGTATTATTCAATGTTCACTACTAAGCCGCGTGGCGAAAATCATATTTGCCTTTGCAAATCGCCGGTGTGTACAAATCAGGGTGCACAGAAGAATATTGATTATTTATCAGACAATTACCAACTTCAAAATGGAAAAATTACTGATGACGGACTTCTCAGCCTAGAAACAGTAGAATGTCTTGGCCGTTGTGGTAAAGCACCATCGGGAATGATAAACAATAATGTTTATACAGAAATTACACCTGAGAAACTTGAAAAACTGATTTCGGAAATTAAAAATACTAAGAAATGATAGCAGAATTCCCCAAAATATCATTGGCACGATTTGGAAAGATTAATCCTGAAAGTATCGAAGATTTTTTTTCCTCCGGCGGATTTGAATCTGTAAAAAAAGCAGTTTCGATGAGTCAATCGGAATTACTTGAGTTAGTCGAAAAATCTGGCTTAAAAGGCCGTGGCGGAGCAGGTTTTCCAACAGGAATGAAGCAGAGATTTACAAGCTCATCATGCCAAACCTGCGAAAACAGATATGTTGTTTGCAATGCCGACGAGGGCGAACCAGGCACTTATAAGGACAGATTTATTATGGAATCTGATCCGTTTCTCCTTATCGAAGGAATGATTCTGGCTGCACTGGCAATAAATGCAAATTATGCTTATGTGTATTTACGTGGTGAGTATTTCCGTTCTATCGAGCTAATCAAAAATGCAATAAAACAATCGTACGAAAAAGGATTTCTTGGACAAAACATTTTGAATTCTGGCAAAAATCTGGAAATGGATATTTATCTGGGTGCCGGATCTTACTTATGTGGCGAAGAGCTTACTCTACTCGAATCTCTTGAAGGGAAACGCGGTTATCCGCGCATTAAACCACCATTTCCGGCAGAAAAAGGACTTTGGGGATTTCCAACTTTGGTAAATAACGTAGAAACATTTTCGCATCTGCCATGGATTATCAATAATGGATTCGAAGAATATGCTAAAATAGGAACTGCCGAATCAAAAGGCACAAAGGTTTTTTGTGTTAGTGGAAATGTAAACAAAACCGGAGTTTACGAAGTGCCGATGGGAATTACTTTACGTGAACTTGTTTTTGATCTCGCTGGTGGTATGAAAGATGGATTCGTTTTCAAAGGAGCTTTGTTAGGAGGTGCTGCCGGGACATTTGCAGATGAAACTATTCTTGACTTACCATTAGCATACGAAACTTTGAAAAAAGAAGGATTAACGCTTGGTTCGGGGGCTGTTATTATTATTGATGATAAAACTGACTTAAAATCAATGATGACCTCTATCCTATCATTCTTTAAACACGAATCTTGCGGTAAATGTGTTCCGTGCAGGGTTGGTACAGCATTGCTCTATGATGAAATTAAAAAGCCGAACTTTTCTTCTAAAAATCTCGATTTTATGCTGACCGAAGCCGAGTATATGGCAAAAAACTCGTTATGTCCACTAGGGCAAAGTCCAGTTTTGCCGATTAAGTCGTATGTGAAATATTTTAAGAAATAACAAATGACAAAGAAAAAAAAGAAGATAATGAAATGAGAAAGTAGTAAGTAGAAAATAGTAAGTAGCAAAATTCGCAGAAGCAAACTGCTACCAACTACCTACTAATTACTACCTACTTTGTAAAATAAAACAGCTGACACTAAAGCCCACGCTAATCCACCTTAGCCTCCGCCTTAGCCTTAGCCTTAAAAATTAAAATAACATGAAAACAATCACAATCGAAATAGATGGAAAAAAGATAAAAACTGAAGAAGGAAGAAATCTTTTACAAGTTGCTCGCGACAATGGAATTGATATTCCGGGATTATGTTATCACAAAAAACTGACTCCGACAGGTGCTTGTCGTTTGTGTGTGGTAAAAGTCGAAAACACACCAGGATTAGTGATGTCGTGCACATTGCAGGTAAAAGACGGGATGAAAGTTTCAGCATTTGACGAGGAAACAGAAACAAATCGTAAACATACTCTTTCGTACCTACTTGCCGAACATAACGAAGCGTACGATGGATCTTATGAAGATGAGCTTCGTCCATTGCTTAAAAGATATGGATTAGATAAGACGGAAAACCTTAATTTGCAACCAATATGGCAAAACATTCCTTGTGTTATTGATGACTCCTCTCCTGTCCTAACTTATGATTCTTCCAAGTGCATCAAGTGTTTTAGATGTATTAAAGCTTGCGAAGAAGTTCAGGGGAAAGGCGTTTTAAGCTTTGCCGACAGAGGAATTTCAAAATATATTGTTGCAGGTTTTGGCGAGTGGAAAGAATCGGAATGTGATGGCTGTGGTGAGTGTATTCAGCTTTGTCCGACTGGTGCAATAGTTGAAAAACCATTCAGAGGAGAATTTAAAGTAGAATCAGTCGAGAAAAAAGTAATAACAACTTGTCCCTATTGCGGCGTTGGTTGCCAGACAGAGGTTTTTGTAAAAGACAATCAGATTGTTCGCGTTGATGGCGTTGAAGAAGTTTTACCAAACGATGGTAGATTGTGTGTTAAAGGAAGATTCGGATATCAATACGCAAATCACAAAAAACGATTAATACATCCGCTTATAAAGAAAGATGGAAAATTTGTAAAAGCAAGCTGGGACGAAGCCTTGAATCTTATTGCGACCAAATTCAATGAAGTAAAAACAAATTACGGTTCAGAAGCATTGGCAGGATATTCATCGGCAAAATGCAGTAACGAGGAAAATTACATATTTCAGAAATTTATACGACTAGCTTTCGGCAACAATAATGTTGATTATTGCACACGACTTTGCCATGCTTCAACTGTAACTGCAATGCTGAAGCAGTTTGGAGATGGCGCCGGCAGTAATTCCATACAGGATTTTGAGACAACAGATTGTCTTTTTGTAATTGGCAATAACATCATCGAAACCCATCCTATCACTGCAACTTATGTAAAGCGTGGAAAAGCCAAAGGACAAAAGATTATTGTTGTTGATCCACGCTGGACACCACTTGTAAAATATGCAGATATATGGCTTCAACCACGTTTAGCAACCGATGTAGCTTTACTTAACGGAATGGTTCATTTCATAATCAAAAACGGCTGGGTTGATAAAGAATTTATTAAAAATCGTGTTGAAGACGGACTTAAAGCCTTTGATGAATTAAAGTCATTGACAGACAAATACACACCTGAATATACCGAGAAAATTACCGGAATTTCAAAAGAAAAAATAGAGGCAGCAGCAAAAATGTATGCCACTGCTCCTACTGCTATGATTGCAACAGGCATGGGCATGAGTCAACAAACTGTTGGAACGAACAACGTATTTTCGTTGATAAACATGTGTTTGATTACTGGACAAATTGGCAAAGAACGTTGTGGAGTAAATCCTCCACGAGGTCAGAACAATGTTCAGGGAGCAACAGATGTTGGTGCAAGTCCGATTAATTATCCTGGTTATATTCCAATTGCAAATGACGAAAATCGTCGTAGAGTTGCAGGAATATGGAATGTCCCTTACGAAAGTTTGAATCCAAACAAAGGATTAACTACTATCGAAATAATGGATGCTGCTTATGATGGAAAGGTAAAAGCTCTTTATGTGATGGGTGAAAATCCTGTTATTACCGATCCAAACCAGAATCATACTATTGCAGCACTTGAAAAACTTGAATTTTTGGTAGTTCAAGATATTTTTGAGACAGAGACATCTTATTATGCCGATGTTATTCTGCCGGCAGCAAGTCTTTTTGAGAAAGATGGAACGGTTGTAAACAGCGATCGCAGGGTTTTACGATTACGTAAAGTTATTGATGCACCAGGTGAAGCCCGTCTTGATTGGCAAATAACTACCGAAATTGCAGAGCGAATGGGAATTTCGATTGGAAAATACGACAATGCAGAACAAATCTGGGAAGAAATTAGGAAAGCAGCTCCTATTTTAGCCGGCGTTTCATATAAACGAATCGAGCGTCAGGGAATACAGTGGCCTTGTTATACTGAAGACGATCCAGGGCAGGCAACATTGTTTTTGGATAAATTCAATACCCCATCGGGTAAAGCAAAGATCATTCCGGTTGATTACGAGCCTCAAAGCGAGGTTGCATCTGAAGAATTTCCAATTGTAATGAATTCGGGACGTATGCTTTATCATTACCATTCATCAACCCTATCGCGCAAGAGCGACATACTAAATGCCTATGCCGACAAGTCTTATGTGATAATGAATCCCAACGATGCCGAGCGACTTGGGATAAGCGATGGAGACGAAGTTTTTGTAATTTCGCCACGTGGAAGTCTGATTACAACTGCACATGTAAGAGATGAAGTTCTTACAGGTGAAGCTTTTATGCCATGGCATTTTCACGAATCGCCGGTAAATGCACTTACCCGGAGTGAAATGGATCCACATTCTAAAATTGCTCCATTTAAGTACTCGGTGGTAAGGATTGAGAAGGTTTAGTAGCCCCTATTTAAACCCGCATTATGCATTAGCAAATCTCTTTGAAATCAATCTTTTAGTAAGAGGTCAACCTAAATTAATTTATTCCGATATAATATCATTTTTGAAATTAAATTGCTATAAAATACATGGATTTCATGGCTTTGATATAGTATTTTTTTCATTAAAACAAAAAAAGCCCCTCGAAAGGAGCTTTGAAATTATTTAGAAAGTGTATTTACTCGGTTAAGGCATCTAATTCACCTTTAATCTTTTCGTATTCTTCCATTTTTTGTAAACGATAGTAGATTACTCTCAAAGTACCAAGTACGTTTACGTTTTTAGGCTGTTGAGCATAAGCTTTTTCAAGGTAAGGTAATGATAATTCAAAATACTCATTAGCTATTTTTTTGTATTGGTCAAGCTTTGCAAACTCAGTAATTGGAATGTTTTTATCAGCCCAATCAAGAGTGTCAACAGCGGTGTTGTAGTAGAAAGCACCTAAACTGTAGTTTGCGTCAAAGTTGTCTGGTTGCAATTCAATTGCTTTGGCGTATTCTTTTTGAGCTTCTTGTTTACGACCTAACTCCTCTAGCAGTGTTCCTTTGATAACAAAAAACTGAGGATCGTTTGGATTTTTCTCAATAGCTAAAGTAATGTATTCAAAAGCTTTTTCATTTTCACCTATGTTTACGTAATAGTTAAAGGTTTCGATTACAAGCGGGTAATTGTTTTCAGGATATTTTTCAATACCTTCTTGCAAAGTTTCAAGCATCTTAACAGTATCTCCTGTAATTTTATAAGCAGTAGCTTGATTCAAATAAAGTCCTGCTTTGTCTTCAGTTGTGGCACCATAATTAAGCTCAAGTAAAACTTTGTTTAACTCTATAGCTTCCTCAAATTTTTCTGCTTTTAAGGCTGCTAATGATGCGAAATAGTATAATTGAGTATCAACTTTAAAAGCCATAGTTGAGATTTGTATAGCTTTTTCGAAGTTAGCATAAGCTGTTTCATAATCATTTGCTTGATATGAGGTAACACCTTGATTTATAAAAGCATTTGATAGAGCCGGAAATCTATTTGAGATAATATCTATTAAAGCTTGAGTATCTTCATAGTTTCTTTCATCATTTTCCTGCAAAATCTTTACAAACTTCATTAATCCCAATTCAGTATTAAAGTCAATATCTCTGTTTTCAGGATTTGTCAAATTTAGTTTTAAAGCTTTAATGTATGATTCGTAAGCCACATCAAAACAATTATCACAAAGAGCTTGATATTTTGGTTTTTCGGATATACCAATATCTTGATAGATTTGACCTTTGTAATAATGAGTTTTATACAAATCTTTAGTTTTAGGATGGACTTCTGCTTCGTCAATTGCTTCTTTAGCATCTTTAAGAAATCCGTCTTTATGATAACTCCAGGCACTGGTCAATTTGTTGTTTTGTCCAAATGCAGTTATGCTCAAAACAGCAAGAACCATAAATACACTTAATTTTTTCATAATAATAAAGTTTTAATTTAATTATGTTTCAAATATACAAATACTTTGCCAATTCAAAAAATATTTCTATTCTTGGCTATTGTCAGTTGTTTCAACGTCGTTTGCTGTGTCGTTATTATCAGCAATCTCTATATTTTCTGATTCAACTATTCCATTTTTTTCTTCAAGTGCACCATCTTCAATTTTTGCGACGGAAGCAATTGAGTCATCATCACGAAGGTTAATCAGTCTGACACCTTGTGTAGCACGTCCCATAACTCGCAGATTTTCTACGGCTAATCTTAGAGTAATACCTGATTTATTGATAATCATTAAGTGGTCGTTGTCAGTAACAGCAGATATGTCAATAAGTTTGCCTGTTTTTTCGGTAACATTTATTGTTTTAACGCCTTTACCGCCACGGTTTGTAATTCGATAGTCTTCTATGCTTGATCTTTTTCCATATCCATTTTCGGAAACAACAAGAACCTCCTGATCTGTCCTTACCGTAATCATACCAATTACTTCGTCGCCTTTATCGAGTGTTATTCCTTTAACTCCAGTAGCAGTTCTTCCGATAGGTCTGACAGCATTGTGAACAAAACGAATAACTTTTCCGTTTCTTGCACCAATCATTACGTTTGCAGGTTGTTCTCCTTCTTTGTCTTCGATTAAATTTGCAGTAAGCAAGTCGTCACCTTCTCGTACATTTATTGCATTAACCCCATTTTGACGTGGACGAGAGTACTCTTTTAATTTTGTCTTTTTAAATACACCATTACGTGTACACATAATAATATATGAGTTGTTGATGTAATCCTCGTCTTTTAGTGAAACTACATTCATATATGCTCTAACTTCATCATCGGGTTCAATGTTTATTAAGTTTTGCATTGCACGCCCTTTAGAAGTTCTGCTTCCTTCGGGTATTTCATAAACTTTGAGCCAGAAACATTTCCCATTTTTCGTAAAGAGCAATAATGTATTGTGCATTGTAGCAACAAACATGTGTTCGATAAAGTCTTCTTCTCGAGTATTTGATCCTTTAGATCCAACTCCACCGCGATTTTGAGCTCTAAATTCGGTTAAAGCTGTTCTCTTAATGTATCCTAGGTGAGAAATTGTGATAACCACATCTTCATCGGCATAAAAATCTTCGGGATTAAGGTCTTCGGAAGCAAAAACAATACTTGTTCTTCTTTCGTCGCTGTATTTTTCTCTGATTTCCAGCATTTCGTCCCTGATAATTTGCATTCTCAATTCGATGTTTGCTAAGATTTCTTTGAGATGATTTATTTTATCCAAAAGGTCTTGATATTCCGCTCTTAATTTATCTTGTTCGAGTCCTGTAAGTTGACGAAGTCTCATGTCAACAATAGCTCTTGATTGAATATCTGTAAGCTCAAATCTAGCCATAAGTTTTTCGCGTGCTTCGTCGGGGCTAGAAGATTTTTTGATTATTTCAATTACTTCATCAATGTTATCACTCGCAATAATCAGACCTTCGAGAATATGAGCTCTTTCTTCGGCTTTTCTTAAATCGTATTGTGTTCTGCGCACAATTACGTCGTGACGGTGCTCAACAAAATATTTAATAAGAGACTTTAGATTAAGCATTTCGGGTCTTCCTTTAACAAGAGCGATATTGTTTATGCTAAATGAAGATTGGAGAGCAGTAAATTTATATAATTTATTAAGTACTACATTTGCAACAGCATCTCTTTTAATATCAATAACGATTCGCATTCCATTTCTGTCTGATTCATCGTTTATATTAGAGATCCCATCTATTCTTTTTTCATTAATTAGTTCAGCAATTTTAATAATAAGCTCGGCTTTATTAACCATGTATGGAATTTCTGTTACGATAATTTTCTCGCGACCGTGATTATCAACTTCTATTTCTGTTTTTGATCTTATGACAACTCGACCTCTACCTGTTTCGTATGCTTCTCTAACTCCATCCATACCATATATAATACCCCCTGTTGGAAAATCGGGAGCTTGAACAACTTCGGCTAATCTACTAGCTTCTACTTCGGGGTTGTCGATATACTCAATAATTGCATCAACAACTTGCCCCAAATTGTGCGGAGCCATATTTGTTGCCATACCAACAGCAATACCGCTTGCGCCATTTAATAGCAAATTAGGCAGTTTTGTTGGCATAACAGAAGGTTCTTCAAGAGTATCGTCAAAGTTTAGATTAAAGTCAATAGTTTCTTTATCGATATCTACCAAAATTTCATCAGCAATTTTAGCCATTCTTGCTTCGGTGTAACGCATTGCAGCAGGACTATCGCCATCAACCGATCCAAAGTTCCCTTGTCCGTCAACAAGCGGATATCGTAGCGACCATTCTTGCGCCATTCTTACCATTGCCATATATACACTTGAGTCTCCATGAGGGTGATATTTCCCAAGCACCTCTCCTACTATTCTTGCAGATTTTTTATATGCTTTGTTTGAAGTAACTCCAAGTTCCGACATACCAAAAAGAATCCTTCGCTGCACAGGTTTTAAACCATCTCTAACATCGGGCAAAGCCCTTGACACGATAACAGACATTGAATAATCAATGTATGCCGATTTCATTTCATCCTCAATATTAATTGATATAATTCTTGAATCTCTTAATTCTTCCGACATTTTTTTACTATTTTAATTTGTATTATTCTATATTTCAACTAGTTACGTATTTTTGTAAAAGTTTACTAAGATATGTTTTTTGTTTTGCTAAAAAAACACTTAAATAATTAACTTTTCAACAAAAATTGTTTATAAAAATCCATTATATTAATAGTATATCTCAAACGAACATCCAAAGAAAATATTTGTTTATTGAATGAGAAAAATTAGTATTTTTGTAATTATTAAAGATATTTACAATTAATAGTGAACACGAACGTAAGTTATACAATATGAAAAGACAGTTTTCACAATCTCTTTTAGACGTTATAATGTACAGCAAAGAAGAGGCAATAAGACTAGGCAACGATTATTTAGGACCTGAGCATTTGTTTTTAGGTATTTTAAGAAGTACCAATTGCGAAGCTGCTGATATTCTCAAAGAACTAGATGTAAGTACAGTTGAATTACGCAAAAAGATAGAATCTCATATCAGGAATATGGATAATGAATTGACCATTGATGATATGGACAAGGTTGTACCAACAAAAACGACTGAGAGAATCCAAAAATTTATGTATTCTGAGGCAATATCATTAAATAGCGAAGAAATTAACACAGGGCACTTATTATTAGCCATTTTAAAGGTTCCATCAAGGTTTTCGCAATTACTCGATGAGTTTAATATTGAATATGATATGGTAAAAATGTCGATGGAAATGGATTCTTTCTCAGGGTCGATGGATTCTGACGACGATGACGATGATGATAATGAATTTAAAGGAAGTGCATCTTATGGATCATCATCAGATCCTGCGGCATCAAGACGTACAGCTTCTAAAACAAAATCCGAAACTCCTGTATTGGATAGTTTTGGAGTGGATTTAACAAAAGCAGTCGAAGAAGGAAAACTAGATCCTATTGTTGGTCGTGATACTGAAATCGAGAGAATATCCCAGATATTATCGCGAAGGAAAAAAAACAATCCTGTTTTAATTGGAGAACCAGGTGTTGGTAAATCTGCAATAGTTGAAGGATTAGCTGCAAGAATAATAGCAAAAAAAGTTTCACACCTATTATTCGATAAGAGAGTTATAACTCTTGACATGGCTTCTATTGTCGCAGGAACAAAATATCGCGGACAATTTGAAGAAAGAATGAAAGCTATTATTGATGAGTTGGTAAAATCGACAGATATTATTTTATTTATTGACGAAATTCATACCATTGTTGGTGCCGGTGGAACTACAGGTTCACTTGATGCAGCAAATATGCTTAAACCCGCACTTGCACGTGGCGAGATTCAATGTATTGGTGCTACAACTCTTGACGAATATCGACAAAATATAGAGAAAGACGGAGCTTTAGAGCGTCGTTTTCAGAAAGTAATGGTTGAGGCAACAAGTCCTGAAGAAACATACCAAATACTACAAAAAATAAAGGAAAAATACGAAGATCACCATAAAGTTACTTTTACCGACAAAGCAATAGAAGCTTGCGTAAAACTCACAATGCGATATGTTAGCGATAGAGCTTTACCCGACAAGGCAATAGATGCTCTTGATGAAGCAGGTTCTCGTGTTCATATTTCAACGGCATCGGTTCCAAATCAAATTATTAAGCTAGAAGAAGAACTTCAGCAAGCTCGAGAGCTTAAGCTTAAGTCTGTTAAGGATCAACAATTTGAGCGTGCTGCCTCTATGCGCGATAAAGAACGTGAAATCGAAAATGCAATAGAACTCGCTAAGGATCAGTGGATTAAGGAAATAAGTGAAAAACGCGAAATTGTTGACGAAGAAAATATTGCTGAAGTTGTTGCTATGATGACTGGTGTGCCGGTTCGTAGAATTGCTCAAAGCGAAGGAAATCGCTTGTTGCAGATGGATAAAGAGATGGCTGATAGTGTCATAGGTCAGGACGAAGCTATAAAAAAAGTTGTGCAGGCAATTCAACGTAATCGTGCAGGGCTTAAAGATCCAAACAAACCTATTGGAACATTTATTTTCCTTGGACCAACTGGTGTCGGGAAAACACAATTAGCAAAAGTATTGGCTAAATACTTGTTCGACACAGAAGATGCGTTAATTCGAATCGATATGAGCGAATACATGGAGAAATTCTCAGTTTCTCGACTTGTAGGAGCTCCTCCCGGTTATGTTGGATACGAGGAAGGTGGACAGTTGAGCGAAAAAGTGCGCCGAAAACCATACTCAGTTGTTCTTCTCGATGAAATCGAAAAAGCTCACCCCGATGTATTTCACATATTATTGCAGGTGCTTGACGAAGGTCGCCTTACCGATAGTTTTGGACGTAGAATCGACTTTAGAAACACAATTCTAATATTAACTTCAAATATCGGAACTCGCCAACTTGCTGAATACGGAAAAGGTGTTGGATTTGATACTTCTGCCAAAAAAGCTAGCCTCGAAGCAAATAATAAAAGCATAATCGAAAATGCCCTTAAAAAAGCCTTTGCTCCTGAGTTTCTTAATCGTATCGACGATGTTGTGCTTTTCAATTCTCTTAGCAAAGAGGATATCTTCAAAATAATTGATATCGAGCTGAAAGGTCTGTATAGCCGCGTAAATGAGCTTGGTTATAACATCAAAATTAGCACGCCTGCCAAGAATTATATTGCTGAAAAAGGTTTTGATCCAAAATTTGGAGCCCGACCTCTTAAACGAGCACTGCAAAAATATGTTGAAGATGCTATGGCAGAAGCTATTATCCGTGCAGAAATACAGGAAGGCGATACAATTAATGTCGGATTTACTGAAAAAACTGGAATTACTATTAAAATTACAAAAAATAAAAAAACCAAATAACATGGTGTTTTTTCGTTAAACTCTAAAACTGTTTTTCTAATTAATGTTTCTGGGGTTGAAATGATACCTTAAAGTGATAAACCAATTCAGGTTAAATGAAAGGATATTAACATTGTTAATATCTTTTTCTATTTTAACGTATTTTAAAATACTATAAATACAAAATAAAGGTTATAATTTATTAAGTTTGTAAAAGTCAAAATATATAACCTAAATCAAATATTATGAAAAGTGTTAAAGCTATTTACGGGATTGTCGGTCTTGCTTTTGCTGCAACCATTACTATTGTTATTGTTAGTATGTTTAGTCAAGGTAAGGATTTTAAGGTCTCAAACCCCGAATTATTTAAAGATCACATCAAAGCATATACAGGCGATGTGATTTCAAAAAACGATGTAATTGCAATTCAGTTTACTGATGCTTTTATGAAATCAGTAAAGAATAAAAAGACTTCTGTTATCAAGATTTATCCAAAAACTGATGGTGCTATCGAATGGAAAGAAAATAATATCCTTGAATTTAAACCTAGCGAGCCCCTTTTGTCAGGGACACAATACCATGTTGTGGTAGAATTAGATAAACTTTCGGATGATATTTCCAAAGAAACCGAGGAATTCGTTTTCAGGGTGCACACAAAGCATCAGCTTGTTAATTTGAATATCGAACAGTTGGTAACTACCGATCGCAAAGAGTTTAAAACTCAAGATCTGGTCGTTAGAGTAAATCTTCATGATAGTGAAAATGATGAAAAATTAAAAACTTGTTTTAATGTCATGATTGATGGTGAAAATAAAGCATTTGAGCTTGAAAAATCTAATGAAACTGAATACTACTTAAATATTAAAGACATTAAACGTACTAATCATAAACAAAAATTGCTAATTAAATATGACGGAGGGGGCATTGAATCAAAAAGCTCAGGAGAACTTGAGTTTGAAATACCTCCTACAGATGAGTTTAAAATCCTTGATATTCAGGTTCATCAATATCCTGAACAGTATGTGCAAATTATTTTCTCTGATCCAATTAAAGAAGATATGTTACTTAGTGGTTTAATTGATATTGGAGATGTTGAAAACCTTAAATACATTGTTGTCGATAATAATATTAAAGTGATACCAAGCGAGAGACTTGAAAAATCTTATGAATTGCGAGTAGGTCCCGGAGTTAAAAACATAAACGGAAAATCAATTGGAGTAACTGAGACTGAGCAAATTAATTTTAAGATGAGAAAACCGGAAATTTTGGCAGATGAAAATGGTGTGATTTTGCCTGGAAATGCCGAAGGGCAAGTGGTTTCGTTTCAAGCTGTTAACATTAGAGCTGTTGATGTTAGAGTACTCAAAATATTCGAAAACAATGTTTTGCAATTTTTACAAGAAAATGATTTGAATGGTTCTTATGAATTAAATCGGGTTGCTAAAGTAGTTAAAACTAAAACAATTAGTTTGGAGCAAACTGATGTCGAGGATTTTAGCGATTGGAATAAGTTTTATTTAAATCTTTCGGATATAATTGAGCCTGATCCCGGAGCAATTTATAGAATTGAAATTGGTTTTAGAAAAGAGAATGCGATTTATCCGTGTTCTAAAGAAGAAGAAATTGGCACAATTACCGATAATAATTTGTCAGAAATCAATAATTCAGACAATTGGGAATGGTTTACAAACTATACCTATTCGGCCGGAGGTAGCGGTTATGAAGAATACTATTATGATGAATACGATTATTATTATGATGATGACTATAGTTATGACTACTCTTATAACTCTTATGAAGATCCATGTAATAATAATTATTATGGATATAGTAAGGCTATTAAATTCAACATTCTCGCTACTGATATAGGAATTATCGGAAAGATGGGTAAAGACAATAAGATATTTACCTTTGTTACAGATTTAAAAACAACCAAATGTCTTCAGGGTGCGGTAGTTAACGTTTACGATTATCAACAGCAAGTTATAGGAACTGGAACAACCGATAATGACGGTAAAGCAATTATTGAGTATGACAAAAAGGATAAGCCATATTTTATTGTAGCTACTTATAACAATCAAAAATCATACTTAAAGGTTCAGGAATATGGTTCTCTTACAACCAGCGAGTTTGATGTTAGTGGAAGTTACACAAATGATGGTGCTAGAGGATTTATTTATACTGAAAGAGGTGTTTGGCGTCCGGGAGATTCAATTTATGTTGGATTTATTTTAAATGAAATGATTAATCCTGTGCCAGTTGGACATCCAATTGTGTTCGAGGTAAAAAATCCACAGAATCAGGAAGTGTATAGAGAAGTACAAACAAAAAATGAGAAGGGATTTCATGTATTTAAGTTTAAAACTGAACAAAACGATCCTACCGGATATTATTATGCAACATTTACTGTTGGAGGCAAAGTTTTTAGCAAATCGTTAATGATAGAGACAATTCGCCCTAACAGATTAAGTGTTGAACTTGAACTAGATAAAGAATATCTCGCCGGCGATGGAAGTGTAAACGCTTTGATATCTGCACGTTGGCTTCATGGAGCAGTAGCTGCTGACCTCGAAGCTGATGTTACGATGACTTTGGAGCAGGCCTATGTGCCATTTGAGAAATTTAAAAAATATAGCTTCTATAATCAAATGACATCGTTTGATTTTAATACAGTTACATTGTTTACCGGAAGAACAAACGAAAATGGAGAAATTAAAACTAACATCAAATTCGACAAATTAAATAAGGCTCCCGGCGTTCTTAAAGCATATTTAACAACAAAAGTTTACGAAAAAGGAGGCAATTTTAGTACGGGCGAAAAAACAGTAGATTATTATCCATATAGTACTTTTATTGGAGTAGCCATGTCGGAAAGTGATGTTTATAGTTACTCCTATCCTATTGATGAAGACCTAGAAATTGATATTGTTGCTATCGATAGAGACCAAAAATTATCGACCGAAACACGTGAACTTGAAGTGTCTGTATATTTATTAGAATATTCATGGTGGTACGATTATCAGTACGATGGAGCCGATTATATTTCGTCTAACTATAATAATGCTGTCGATCGCACATTTGTAGATTGTAAAAATGGGAAAGCTAAATCAAAGGTTAAGTTTGAAGAAAATGGTGACTACCTTATAGTTGTCAAAGACCTTAAAGATGGTCATACTACATCGATGCGAGTTTATGCCAGCTACTATGGATCTTCGAGGAGTGCTGACGAAAAAGCTGTTGATATTCTTGAGTTTAAATCAGAAAAAGACTCTTATAATGTTGGCGAGATGGTTGAGATTAATGTGCCTACAGGCAATGGAAAAGCCTTAGTTAGCATAGAGAATTCTACATCGGTGTTAAAAACTTTTTGGCAAGAGTCAGATGGTAAATATCTTAAAATTAGTTTTGAAACAACCGAAGAAATGGCTCCAAATGTTTATGTGAATATTAGTTTTATTCAGGAACACGGCAAAACATATAATGATCGCCCAATGAGAATGTATGGAATTGTCCCTGTGTTAGTTGAAAATCCCGGATCTCATATTAATCCTGTTATTAATATGCCCGATGAATTATTAGCAGAGAGCAAAGTAAGAATTCAGGTTAGAGAAGAATCGGGAAAAGCAATGACTTATACTCTTGCAATGGTTGACGAAGGTTTGTTAAACTTAACATCTTTTAAAACACCCGATCCATGGTCATTCTTTTATAGTAAACAAGCTCTTGGGGTTAGAACCTGGGATATTTACAAATGGGTTATTGGAGCTTTTGAGGTAGATGCAGGACGAATGATTAGTATAGGTGGTGGTGGCGAAGGCTTATCTCCTGAAGATTTAGCCCAAGCGATACGCTTTAAGCCTATGGTTCGCTTTATTGGGCCGTTCTCATTACCGGCCGGTGGAATTAATTCACACGAAATTCAATTACCACAATACATTGGTTCTGTGCGCACAATGGTAATAGCAGCCGAAGGTGATGCGTTTGGCTCTGCAGAAAAAACTACTCCGGTAAAAAAACCATTAATGGTTTTGGGATCTGGTCCTCGTAAACTAGGAACAGACGAAACATTTAAATTGCCTGTTACGGTATTTGCGATGAAAGATGATGTTAAAAATGTTGAAATAACTGTCAAAACTAATGGTTTATTAAGTATTGATGGTGCAAATGCCAAAGTAGTTAATTTCTCTAAACAAGGCGAAAATTATCTCGATTTCGATCTTAAATCAGGCAATAAAACTGGTGTCGCTACTATCGAAATTATTGCAAAATCTGGTAGTCGTGTGGCTAAGTACAATATTGAACTAGATGTAAAACATGCTAACGCGATGGCAACCGATGTAATCGATGGTGTAAGTAGTGGTGATGAATATGCATTAGAGTTTGATGTAAATGGTATTGAAGGCACTAATTCAGTATTTTTGGAATTGTATAATATCCCACCTATGAATCTTGAAGAGAAACTCGATTTTCTGGTTTCTTATCCTCATGGTTGTCTTGAACAAACCGTTTCGGCAGCTTTTCCACAACTTTATATCGAAAACTTACTTGAGTTAGATAACTCGCAAAAGGCTGATATTCAGCAAAATATAAATGCTTGTTTAAATAAATTGTCGAGGTATCAAATGACAAATGGTGGTTTTGCTTATTGGCCTGGAGCAAACAATGTCTCGGAATGGGCAACTAATTATGTCGGACATTTTATTATTGAAGCCGAAAAAGTTGGCTACACTATCCCAGGAAATATTAAAACTAACTGGCTAAAATACCAAAAGGAAAAAGCCTCAAAATGGACTGATGATGGAACTAATTCGCAACTAACCCAAGCGTATCGACTTTATACACTTGCAATTGCAGGTCAGGCAGACAGAAGTGCTATGAACCGATTAAAAGAATCGAAATTATCTCGGACTGCAATATGGCGATTAGCTTTGGCTTATGCTGTTAGTGGAAAAGAGAGTATAGCAAAACAAATGATTATAAATTTAAGTACAGATATTCCCTCTTATTTTGAGCTCTCTGGAACTTTTGGTTCTGCAACTAGGGATAAAGCTATGATTTTAGAAACACTAATCGAATTGGGCGAAAAAGAAAAAGCCTTTATGGTACTCAAAGAGATATCCGAAGTAATGGGCTCAAGCAGATATACAAGTACTCAAACAACCGCTTATGCATTGTTGGCAGCATCTAAATTTGTGAAAAAGTACCCAACTTCTGATAACATATCTTGCACATACACTATAAATGGAAAGTCAGTATCAGCAAAAACCGCAAAACCTGTTTATAAAACTGCACTTCAAATTACAGAGGGTGAATTAAATCAGTTTACCTTAAAATCCGAAAACGAAGCTATGGTTTTTGTTAGGATAATTCGTAAAGGAATTCCGGAAACAGGAAGTGAAACGGCAGCATCTTCAAATATTAATATGGATGTGAGGTATTCCTACCTCAATGGAAATCCAATTGATGTTAGTAATATCCCTCAAGGAACCGATTTCGTCGCGACAGTTACACTTCAAAACATATCTGGCATTGCAAATTTGGAAAATGTTGCACTATCTCAGATTTTCCCTAGTGGTTGGGAAATAATTAATTCCAGAATGCTAAAAATGGACTTAGGTCAAGATTCATATTTCACCTATCAGGATATTCGTGATGATCGAGTTTTGACATACTTTAATATGAATAAAAACTATACTTACACATACAGAGTTCTTTTAAATGCAAGTTTTGAAGGAAAGTATTATTTACCTTCTGTTATGTGCGAAACAATGTATGATGATTCAAATTATGCAAGAAATAAAGGTATGTGGGTGAATGTGACAAAATAAAACTACAATGCCTTAGCTCGTAGAAAAACTAAACTGTTCTTCGGATTATTCCTGGAACAGTTTTTTTTGTAGGCTTTTTACTGTAATCCACTTAAAATATATGAATACACTTGATTATTTAGCTCTGGTTTAGGTTTGATAAAACTTTTGGTTATAAAGTGAGGTGGATTAATCATTTCTCTTTCTATCATCTCCTCAATTAAGCCCATGTATTTTAACGAAGTTTTACCAACAAGTAAGGCCGAAATATCGTTGTGATCTTCCCACAAGCGCAAAACACGAACAAATCCTTTTAGGTATAGATAGTCTTTTGTAAAACCACCAGCTCTAAAAATTCGTGTAACAATATTAAATGCAAGATTGGTTTCTGTTTGATATTTTTTTCGCAACATATTAAAGCACTCGATAAAATCTGCTCCATTACACATTGCATCAACTACAAGAACTCTTAATGCTATTTTTTTTAATCTTTCAAGAGTAAAATTTCCACTGAGATATTCACTTAAAATGGCAAGCCCTTCTTGTGTTAGAGTATTAACCGGTAATCCGAGATTAAAAATCTTAAGATTTTGTTTGTTTGAGTTTACTGTTGTAAGCATGTGAACACCTACTTCATGTTCAGCGAGAGCATTTAGTTCACGCCTTTTAAAAACTGCATCATCTTTAATAATTATAGTTTTTTTAGAGTTTAAAACTATTATTTTAGAAATACTTTTATTGCTGATTTCAAGTTTTGCATTAAACCCGTATTCTTCAAGTTTTTCGGTAAAAAACTTTTTTGCAGACTTACTATCAAATAAAGGTTCGCGCTTTGCTTCTCCTGGAATATCGGGCAAAGACATAATATAGCGTGCGTTTTTTAGATCGTTTTCGTCGGGTCTTCCAAAATAACGCAGAGATGAATATAGAAACCTGTCGGTGTTTATCGAGCTAATCATATCTATCCTATCAAACGAAGAGTTTACAACATCGACGTACATATTGCGAATCGAAATATCTTCAATTTCCTGAACAGGTATTCGCATTAGTTGTTGTTTAATAGTATATGAGCTGATTTTTACAGGATTATATTTAAAATCCGGTGTTCTTGTAAAATGCGACTTAATAAAACGATTTTTTTCGATATTTGCATTTATTGGATTTACAACTGCCAGTAATTCGTATTTTCTCATTAAGCGATACAACGAATTATCAATTTTTTGGATGTTTGTACTAATGTTTTTATCTAGGAGTTTTAGAGCAGAAACATGATGCCAATCGGGAAGAGTGGCGCAAAAATCATTTGTTGTGTTAATTATTGCCTGTTTTAATTTTTGCTGCAATAGTCTGATAACTTTCGGATACGAATCGCCTGTAAGTTCGTCGCAATAAACTTTTTTAATCTCAGTTGCTAATACTAACGAATTTGGAAAATTTTTAGTAATAAACTCTAGTGCATAACCTCGACCATAAAACACATCATTTTCTGACACAACATTTTGGCAATCAGGAATCTCAATTTGCGAGAGCTCCGACATCCATTTGTCAATATTTTTTCGAAATCTTGAGGTGTCAATTTTTTCGGTACCTACATTAAATAATGGAACATTCCTATCCCATCTTTTGTAGTTGTAAGAATGTATATCGTAAACAATAGAACCACCAAACATTTTTTCAATCTTTCTAATAATAGCCTCTAAAACAAGATAAAACTCTTGATGCTTTTGTTTAGATTGTTTTTTTTCTGCAGTACTTAATGCTGTTGTCCATACATTTTTATCCCAGGCTTTTGTGTAAATGCAATCGTTTATCGGACGATTTAGGTCATATTCATATCTAGAATCATTTGCAATTAGAGTTATTGGCATAGATTTTACAAAATCATCAGTATGCGGATCTTCTTCGTACCATCTCTGATAATCGTTAAGTGCAACTTTTTTATTAAGCTCGGCTCTTAGATTGCTGCCACCGTGTATCGCCAAGCAGCAAAAAGGAACATATTTGCTTATCTTTATTCTAAATCCACCAGATTTTGAACAAGCTTCAAACAATTTTCCTTGTTCTATATTACTTATTATTTGAGATATCTCCAGCTTTTTAGTTTTCATTTTGGCTTAGTAGTTATTTGACTCTAAGGTTTTTTGTTCGCGAATAGCTTTTTCTAGAAAATTTATAATTTTAATCTGAAGTTTAGTATTATTTAAGCGGTTTATATCTGTAATAGTGCCAGGACTTAAAACATTAACTTCGATAAGTTTACCACTAATAATATCTAATCCGGCGAAATATATTCCATCATTAACTAGTTTTTTTCCAATCTTTTTACAAAATTGCTTTTCGTCTTTAGTTAACTTGTATTGTTCAACGCTTCCTCCTGCCGAAATGTTTGACCGGACATCTCCCTGTGCAGGTCTTCGCCTTAACGCTCCAATTGGTTTTCCGTTTAACATTAAAACCCGAACATCACCATTTTCCGCGCCTTCTACATAATCCTGCAAAATAACGTAATTAGACTCTCCGTTGCTTTTCTTTATGTAAAACTCAAGTAGTGAACGAATGTTTTGCATCGCTGAACGTTCGATAATTATTACACCGCTACCACCATATCCGTCAAGTGGTTTCATGATCATTTTATCGTTTTCCGATTCGTGAATTACTTTTAATAAATAATCGATATTTTTAGAAACATGAGTAGCGGGAATTAACTCATGTTCGGGGTCGTGATAAGCGGCAGTATAGATTTTATTATTTGCCTCGCGCAACCCTCTTATTGCATTAACAATAAATGTTTCATCCTTGATTGAATCAAGAAAGTTTAAAACTAAAGGATCCAATGGTGGATTATCTCTCATAAAGATAACATCGAAACATTTTAACTCGCGCATACCTCTACGAAAACTTGTGTTTTTATAAAAACTTGTCATTGCAGCCGAAACTTTATCCGGATTTATTATGGTATTGCAATAACTATAGGTTTTGCTATCACGAATTGTGAGGTTAGATGGAGTTGTAACTGCAACATCAAATCCTCTTCTAACACATTCATGGATTAGTCTGATTGTTGAATCTCTGCGTGGGTTAATTGTATCCCATGGGTACATTATAAAGCATATTCTCATTATGTATATTCTTGATTATCAAATTATTAAACTACGCATTGTTTGTTTATGCGGTTACTCCAAAATTAAATTATTATTTCTTTGCTGCAAACTTTTTTTAATTTATTAATAATTTATTATTATTTAATTAATTTATTATAAAAAACATTATTATCATTTTTTTGTAGTTTCGTATAAATTATTATTAAACGGAGTTGTATGTATTTTAGTTTTTGTCAAAATTTGTTAATTTTACAATTCTTTTTTGACAATAAAAAATGCAGGATATGACATCGAGGAAATACAAATCATACACTTTACGTAATTATAAGAAAATCAAACAGTTAACAGTAATATCTGAAGAAGATTATAAAGCTATTGAGGTTGTTGGTAATGTTTTACCATTTAAAACAAATAATTATGTAATTGAGGAGTTAATAGACTGGGATAATTATCGTAACGATCCCATTTTTCATCTAACATTTCCGCAGAGAGAGATGTTAAAGGAGGAGCATTACAAAACTGTTGAAAATGCTTTACAAGATGGTCTTTCGGGAGATGATTTGTTTAAAATTTGTAATAATATTAGGGTTGAATTGAATCCACATCCAGCCGGACAACAGTGTTTAAATGTGCCCATGTATAAGAATGAACGAATGAATGGTGTTCAGCATAAGTATCGCGAAACGGTTCTGTTTTTTCCAACATCAGGTCAAACATGTCATGCATATTGCACCTTTTGCTTTCGTTGGCCTCAGTTTGTTGGAGATAAGCGTCTTAAATTTGCCGGAAAAGAATCTCGTGATTTAGCACACTATCTTATTGAACATCAAGAAGTTACTGATTTGCTTTTTACAGGTGGCGATCCAATGACAATGAACTACAAAGTCTTTAGAAAGTATCTAGATCCTATACTCAAAGTAATTGATAAAACAAACATCCAAACCATAAGAATAGGAACAAAATCGTTGTCGTTTTGGCCATATCGTTTTACATCTGCTGATGATGCTCAAGACATGCTAGGCTTATTCAAAACGATTGTTAATAAAGGTCTAAATCTTGCAATAATGGCTCATTTTAATCACCCAGTTGAGCTTAGTACAACGGTTGTTAAAGATGCAATAAAAAATATTATTGCAACAGGTGCTCAGATTAGAACACAATCTCCAATTTTTAAACATATTAATGATGACCCCGATGTTTGGGCAGAAATGTGGAGGAAACAAGTTAATCTAAACTGTATTCCATATTATATGTTTATGGCAAGAGATACCGGAGCAAAAGATTATTTTGAATTGCCAATAGTACAAGCATACGATATTTTTAGAGAAGCTTATAGCAAAGTTAGCGGCATTTGTCGAACTGTCCGTGGACCAAGTATGTCGTGTACCCCCGGGAAAATAATGATATCAGGTATTGCCGAACTAAACGGAGAAAAAGTATTCGCATTAAGATTTATTCAGGGACGTAATCCCGATTGGGTTGCAATGCCATTTTTTGCTAAATATGACGAAGAGGCTTCTTGGATGAGTGATTTAAAACCAGCTTTTAGTGATAAATTTTTCTTTGAAGACCAAATGGAGGAGATTTATAATCAGAAATACTCTGATTGCGAAGAAGATAAGTTTGAATAGATTATCCTTTTTAGAGGGTAATGTAAGTTGTGTGTTGATGCATGAATCTT
Organism: Bacteroidales bacterium; assembly: GCA_016937855.1. Classification (GTDB taxonomy): domain Bacteria; phylum Bacteroidota; class Bacteroidia; order Bacteroidales; family ML635J-15; genus Bact-19. Next base: position 127,074 of record JAFGVU010000184.1, read on the forward strand.
TAGTTTGTCGCATCCAATATGGTTTACTGATTTTAATTCCTACTATTAAAAAGAGTGTAATTAATCAACTTGTCGTATGACTCTGAAGGATCGCGATGATAGATAAAAAGCTGGTAATCATTTTCGGTTTCTCTATAACTACCTTCAAAATAGCTGTGGTCAGACTTTATAACAGAGTTTTCCTCAGTAACCAATACATAGCGATAGTTATAATATCCTTGTTTTAGAAAAAGGAGTTTGTCGTAGGAGCGTTTTTCAAGATCGTACTGCAATTTGTACTCATCTGTTAGTTGATATCCGGTTAAATCTCCATAAATATAAACATCGCCATTTGATACAGGAGACGGAAAATCAAGAGAGAATTCAACAATGGCATATTCTGCTTCTGCTTCGGGATAATCATTATTGGCGAACCTTTTTGTACTAATAACATAGTGTCCGTTTATATCCTCGATTGAGCTGTACGGATCGAAAAATTTTGGTTTTGCACTATATAACTTGACATAATAGTAAGGCTTACGAAATTCTATATTTTCAACATATTCCGAATAAATCTCCAGATTGTTAAAACTAAAATACCTGTATTCATTCGCCGAATTAAATGTAATCTTATCATCCCATTCGTAAACCAAAAATTCGTTATCGATAAATGATGGAACAACATTGGAAATAGCGTTATCCCACTGAGAGTTTTGCATTACAACAATTTTTAAATCATCATGAGGGTTTGAAATATTATATGATTTACGATTAATCCTAAAATCCAGTTTTTGAAACTTTTTACGATAGTCACTTTCCGGAGCTTCGTTAACTCTTCCGGACACATCGACCAGATTTTCGTAGATCATAAATCTTTTTGTGCATAAAATTGTTTCCCCATCTTCTTTTGAATACAATATCAGTAAGTAATTTCCCGACAATTTGAGTTCTAAATCACGGTTAGGGATTTGCATAGAAAAGTGTGTATATTGCACAAAAGTACTATATGAGTCTTGATAATCTTTGATCTCATTTTCCTCAAAACCCTCTGCGTATTCAAAAAACATTAAGTTTGATGGTTGCCAATCGTAAGTACAATGAATTATCGTGTAATAAAAGTCAATCGGTTGTGCTTCTAGTTGATCGAAGCTAAAAACAAGAGGATTATCTCCATAAATACTCATAACAGGATAACTTTGTTCCCAATCTTGCTGATGAATTCTTGCAGTTTTAATCATTTTTGAATAAATCCTATCTACACATGGTAAAGTGTCGGTATTTATTGCCTTTAGAGAATTTAATGTAAAAAATAAAGCAACCGTAAATAAAAATATTTGTCTGATAAGTGGCATAAGTATTGCTTGTGTTAAAAATATTTTAGCAAATAAAACATAATAATTAACTTTATGAAAAATTTTATTATGAAATATTCGATTTTTTCAACTTTACTAATTTTAATTGTTGCATCGTGTTTTTCACAATCATATAATTCAAAAGCTATTGAGATTACTAACAATCTTAATGCCAATTATCAAAATGTAACCGGAACAAAAATTAAAATGCTTGCGCCATCAGGATTTGTTAAAAGTACAGATTATAATGGCTTTTCTCATAAAATTGCAGGCTCCAGCATAATGGTTACAGAATTACCAGGTGATGTAAACAGAAATTTTTTGGGTTTTGATAAAAAATCTTTGTTTAAAACGGGTGTAATTGTTGATAAAACTACATTTTATAGGATAAACGGTTTTGATGCTATGTTAATCGAAGGAAAGCAGTCGGCATACAACAGAGTTTATACACGAATTATGTTGGTAATTGGCGACATTTATCGTTCATATTTAATTAGTGCTTCTGTTCTATCAACTGCATCAGAAAAACATAAAAGTGAAGTTAAAGAATCTTTATTAAGCGTAATTTATGATCCTGATGCTTCTGCTAATATTTTTGACAGATTTGATTTTTCTGTTAATGTATCGGGAACAATTTTAAAACCCGGAAATTTGATGCTCAGTTCCTTAACTTATACAGATGATGGTAATGTTCCATCAAAGACAAAAGATAAAACGTCTTTTATGGTTCGTAAACAAACAGCCATAAATCCACTGTCAGATACAGATAAAAAGACACTATGCATAAAACTTTTTGATTTATATCCTCTAGAATGGACAGAAGACATGTCTCGAGAGCCAAAACCTGTGACAATAGGCGGCCTAAGCGGATACGAAATATACTCCATGGGTAAAAACAAGGATTTGTACAAAATGGAGCTAATCTATCAGATGGTCTTATTTAGTGGTCAGGATTACTATGTAATATCTGGAATCACATTTGGTGATTTTGAGAACAATTTAATGATGTTTAAAAAAGTGGCAAATACTTTTAAACCAATAAAATAATTTACTGTAATATTTTTTTACAGCTCTCCGATTTTAAGTACTATAAGTTCAAAATTCCCTTAGATTAAAGATTTTCCTGTCATTTCTGCGGGTTTTTCCAAACCAATTATTTTTAGGATTGTTGGCGCAACGTCGGCCAAAATGCCATTATCTATTGTATTATATTTACTATTTATCAAAATGCATGGCACAGGATTAAGTGAGTGCGCTGTATTGGGACTATTATCTTCATTCAAAGCAAAATCGGCATTACCATGGTCGGCGATTATCATTGTTATGTAATTATTTGCAATAGCAGTATCGACTACCTCTCCGACACAAGCATCAACAGTTTCTACAGCTTTCTGAATTGCAGAATAAACACCTGTATGCCCAACCATATCTCCGTTTGCAAAATTAATTACTATTAGATCGTGAATATTTTTAGATATTTCTTCGATTAGTTTTGTTTTCACTTCCGGGGCACTCATTTCAGGCTGTAAATCGTATGTTGCTACTTTTGGAGATGATACTAAAACCCGATTTTCGTTATCAAAGGTTTCCTCGCGTCCACCACTAAAGAAAAATGTTACATGCGCATATTTTTCTGTCTCAGCAATTCGAAGTTGTTTTAGTCCATTTTTTGATACGATTTCTCCCAAAGTATTATTCAAATTGTCTTTGTCATAAACAATAATGATATTTTTAAATGATTCGTCATATCGTGTCATTGTGTAATACTGTAATGGTATTGTTGTCATTTCAAACTCAGGCATATTTGTTTGAGTAAGAACGGTAGTAATTTGTCTCAAACGATCGGTCCTGAAATTAAAACAAATAACTACATCATCGCTCTGAATTTTAGCAAGTGGCTGATCGTTTTCGTTAACCATTACAATTGGCTTAATAAATTCATCTGTAATGTCAGCATCATAAGACTTTTGCATACTATCTATTAAATCCTTTGATTTCTGTCCAACACCATTAACCATTAAATCGTATCCAACCTTTACTCTCTCCCATCTTTTATCTCTGTCCATAGTGTAATATCTTCCTACAAGACTAGCATATTTAACTTTGGATTCTCTTAGAGCATTAGTCACTTTTTTCACATAGCCAATTCCACTTTTCGGATCAGTATCTCTGCCGTCAGTAAGAGCATGAATAAAAGTTTTATCATGTCCTAAGTCATCGGATAGTTTTGCGAGTGCAATTAAATGATCATCAGTAGAATGAACTCCACCATCAGAAACCAAACCTAATAAATGAACTTGCTTATTGTTTTTTATTGCATAATTAAAGGCTTGTAGTAAAGTTTTGTTTTTGTAAAAATCCCCACTTTCAATTTCTTTATTTATCCTCACCAAATCCTGATAAACTATTCGTCCGGCGCCTATATTTAAATGACCAACCTCAGAATTACCCATCTGTCCCTCCGGTAATCCAACATTTTCGCCACATGCAAGTAATTCAGAATTTGGATAATCCTTTAAAAATCTATGATAATTTGGTGTGTATGCATTACTGATAATATCCCTTTTGCTGCCATCTCCTTTTCCCCAACCGTCGAGAATCATTAATATAACTTTGTTATGTTTCATATTTTAAATATTTTTGTATATTCATATAATATCGACAAAATTACAATATATTTTTCAAGTTCAATAATTTGTTAAGTTTATTGTGCAATATCTTTTTCCTGATTGTCGTTATGATATTAAACCATTTGACTAATCAATTGTTATAAATATTTTAGATTATTATTCATTAAATAAAAATTATCCGTTATGAAAAAAATAGTAATATTCTTTTTATTGGCTTTTGCTTCGATAAGCCTTTCAGCGCAATGTATTAATGGCACAAAATCGAGTCCTCTTTATGAGGTAGGCTCCGATTATGTCTATTATCTCGATAGTCTTGGAATGGAGATAGTTAGGATAGAATATGATTTAATTTTTACCACCAAGGATTCTTATCGTTATTTATATTCTGATTGGGAGTATTTATTGGTAGGTTTTGTTGACAATGGTGTCAAAGATTTTACCTTGACACTTTATGAATATGACGAATCTGAAGATTTATGGTTTCCGGTTGCATATTCAGAAGAAGCCGAAAATGGACTAACAACACTTATTTATAAACCTGAAGAGACTAAACAATTTCGAACTGTAATAGAAATAAAAGAGTTTTACGAAGGTTATACAGCAGCAAGATATGGCCTTATTTATGTTCATGAATAAGACCATATCTTGCTGAATATTTTATTTTGACTAAGTTCTATTGAGTTAATACAAATCTTTTTGTATCGATCATTTGATCGTCAACAATAAGTGTGTAAAAATACATACCCTCTGAATAGGCTCCAGCTCCTATTATTATATGCCCTTTACCTTGTGATGTTAATGCGATTTCATTAACTAACTTTCCTTCTGCATTTCTGATTTCAATACGAGCTCTATCCGTTTTAAATGGCAAATAATACTCAATTGTTGTTGTTTCACCCCAAGGGTTTGGAACATTTTGATACAGAATTGCTTTGTCCACATTTGCAATAAGACCTTCGATTTTAGTAGACTCACAGCATTCATCAACAATAGCTTCTAGATATTCTATTCTAACAGTAAGATCGTCAATCAAAATTTGTAATGGCTCAATAACATCATTTAAATCAACGGTATTGCCATTAGAAATACTTAAGTCTGTACCGACTAAAGATAAAGATTGTTCATCAGTTCCAACTCCATCCTGAATACTCGATAAATCAACTGTACTACCATCTGTAATACTTAAACTTGTCCCAACTAAAGAGATATCCTGAATTTCATTAGTAATATCTCCATCAACCTCTGCAAAAGAAGTCAGATATCCGTTATTTGCTACAAATGCATCCACCTCAGCTTCGGATAGTTGAGTATCAGTATTATCGAGATA
>JAFGVU010000185.1 GCA_016937855.1 Bacteroidales bacterium
TGCTCTATGCTCTGGGCCCTGCGCTCTTCGCTAAAATAGCGGTGCCTGATTCATCCACCGGATGCTGGAAACCGGGTTAAAAACCAAGGTGTTTCTTCTGCTTTTTCCTGAACCTGAAAAGAGACCTGATTGAAATTTGACGGAGGCGGAGCTTCTTGCTTTCATGACTTTAAATTTTATGGTGTGACTTGTTTTTCTTTTAATTACACTGCAAATTTATAGGCTATGATACCGCTGTGAAAGCAAAAATCGGTGAGCAGCAGCAGCTTGTCGGTAAATCGGAGTGAGCGGGGAACAGATCAACCTTTCAGAACCAAGACGAACTGAAAGGAGCACAAGATCATGCTAGCGCCAGTTTGGGGATTCAGTTTTGCATATTTTGTCGTAAATATACTGATGCTTAGCAAGATATTATGAAAAGTTTAAAAATTTTATTACATTTGCGAGTAACCCAAATCTAATGAAATCTTTCCCTTTTAACCGGCAGCCATTTATTATAAGATTTTGTATTCGAATAATATTAAATACTGATTTCATCTATTCTGTTGTCATCGATTTACTGAATCTGTTTAGGTTGACATGGAGAAATCCTTTGCCTCATTTGTTATTAATCCATCAGAGTGGGAAAGTAAATTGACACTAATACTCATCCAATAATATAATGGTAACCTTAAAATATTTTATGAAAAACTCAACTGAAAAACTAATTGTCACTTTGAAAAAACTATTTGGAAAATATTCCAAAATATTTCTTTTCGTTTTATTTTTACTCATGGGGCATATCTCCTTGGCACAATATGTTACACCTGATTCAGCAAAAATTGTTGCATCGAAATATTTGAGTAATTATTTAAATCAACCAAAGTTTAAAAGTTCTCAAAAGTTTGACCTGAAACTAATACAGACCTCTCAAAGTGACAAGAAAATTGAAAAGAGTCAATTCAAAAGTTCAAGCGTACCTCTGTACTATGTTTTTTCTATAAATGCTAAGGATGGTTTTATTTTAATAGCTGCTGATAGAAAAGTCCAACCTATTATTGGCCTGTCATACATCAAAAATGGGGACAATAATTTTTCTAATATACCCCCGGCTCTGAAAGACTGGTTGCTCTTTCTTAAAGAACAGATTCAGGAAATTTTGTTCAGTAGAAATTCTGTAAAGCTTAAACAAAATGATGGATGGAATAAAATATTGAGGAATTTTAAGGAAGGAATTAGTGATGAATTTTTATTAAAAACAAGTTGGGGACAAAGTTATCCCTTTTCAAATTTAATCAAAGAAATAGTACCAGTTGGTTGTGTTACTACAGGAGAAGCACAGATTATTAATTACTATAGATACCCCTTTAAAATTAATAGTATTCACTCTTATTTAGAATCAGGCAATGCACCGCAAATTGGAACATTAAATAGTAAAGGCTACCCCATTAATTACTTGAAATTTAAAAATCATTATGAAGGTAATAAACCAGGGACATCAGAAGATTTTGATAGTATCGACTACTTTACATATGATGTTGCAGTTTCATTGGAAACAGATTTTGGCAATTATTCTTTTATTGGAGGAGATGGAAGTAGCGGATACTTAAAATCACCAATACATAGAGATGTTGTAGAATCGTTGAATGAAGATTATTTATACTTACTGGCAGAATTTTGGTCCATAGCTAATCATCCTCTAAGCGGTTTAACAGATTGGGAAAACAAAATAAAAGATGAGATTATCCAAAATCGACCTGTTTTAATTAATTCTAAAGATAAAAATGGAGGAGTACAGCACGCTTTTATCTGTGATGGATACTCAGCATCTATGGATAAATTTCATTTTAACTTTGGTTGGTATGGTAATGGTGATGGATGGTTTTCTCTGGACTTAATTACTCCAATAGTTACTGATGAAGATGGTTCGAAATATTATTATGACTACTCATATAATTATCCTGCTTTAAATTTTACAATGTTGATAAATATAATGCCTGATTTAACAAGAGTTCAGCAAGACCCTTATGAATCAGACAATGACTTTTCGAGCGCAACAAGTCTTAATAATAATCAGCCTCAACTTCATAGCATATCCCCAAAAACAGATAAAGATTACTATAAATTAAACTTGACATCCAAAGCTAATGTAATTATAGAAACTCAAGGAGTAAATGGGAACACTCAAATGTGGTTATACGATGGAAACCATGGATATTTAGCATGGGATGACGATTCTGGAGAGGGGCAGAATAGTAAAATGACTAAAACTCTTGAGAAAGGTACTTATTACATTATGGTTGAAGTTAAAGGAACTTCTCAATGTATTCCGAGCTATTCAATTCAATATACTGCCACTTATACTCCAAGGACACTTACAGTAAACTCATCAAATCCAAATAGCGGTGTTGAAATATCAATTAGTCCAAATGATAATAATGGACAAGGCATTGGAACAACTCAATTCAAAAGAGTTTATGATGATAATACGACAGTAACATTAACGGCACCACAGACAGCTTCAGGTAATACCTTTGTTAAGTGGCAA
>JAFGVU010000186.1 GCA_016937855.1 Bacteroidales bacterium
GGTAAATGCCGATTGAAATTATTTTTAGTATAAACAAGCGCAGCGTCGTTTAGACTATTAAATAATTCATTTCGGTATTGCACAAATATATTGCTATCTACAATACTAGCCCTATGCCCCATGTCCCATGCGATTTATTTTAAATCGTAAGACAAAAATCAAACACATAAACATGATAGACCTAAATAGTTACATTTATTTTTTAATTATCTATTTTTTTATTAATGCTTTATACAGTAAATAAAAGGAAAGTAAAATAAAAGGGATAGTTAGTAATTGTCCCATATTAAACATTATTGGGAGCTCAAAGCTTTCTTGTTTTGCTTTCACAAATTCAATTAAAAAGCGAGGGATGAAAACTCCAATACCAAATATTCCAGCTAACAAACCACTTTTTTTTAGTGCATTTTTTTTAGTGTATGCATAATATAACACCATCAATGTAATAAAATAAGCAATAGCCTCATATAATTGTACCGGATGACGAGGGAGATTGTCGCCTAACTCTTCAAAAACAAATGCCCATGGCAAATCGGTAGGTATTCCATATATCTCTGAATTAAAAAGATTTCCAATACGAATAAAAATAGCTGCAATAGCTGCCGGAATCATCATCCGGTCATAAATCCATAGTATATTTTTCTTAATTACAAAACGTGAGAATATGTAAAAGATTAGTATCCCTCCAAATGCTCCACCATGACTAGCCAAACCTCCATGCCATGTTTTAAATATCTCGAAAAGATTCTGTGAGTAATAAGACCAATTGTAAAAAAACACATGAAATAGTCGAGCAAAAAGTATTGTCGTAATCATACCAACCACAAAAAATTTATTTACCCAGTTTTCATCCGGTTGTTCTTTTCTAATAATCTTTTTTAAGGCAAGCAGTCCTAAAATTATTCCTATCGAAAAAAACAATGCATATAGTTTTATAGGGAATAGTCCAAAAAAGCTTAAAGTAGGTTCAATATTCCAATTGATGTAATTGCTTATCATAATTTAGTGTAAGGATATTTATCAAAAATATTAAAAGCTCATAAATCAAACGATTTATGAGCTTTTATGAATATAATTACATTGTTTTATTGATGATAATATGTAGCAATATCAATTGTCATATCATTAGTTGATTGATCAATAGACTTTACCTGTAAAAATCCTTTATATACGTTATTTGAAAATGACAAAACATCTCCAACAATTAGACCTGCAACACCATTTCCATTCTCCTGATTTCCATCAATATAGTCAGTAGTAACATTCAATGATTCACATGCTGTCTCCATAGCACTAGAACTATTAAAATCAACTGTTCCTGAATATTTTGCAATATCTACATTTCCCAATCCATAAGAGTTAGTAAAAAGTGCATATTGAACTGTTCTAACCCATGATGCTTCCGGAGCGCCTATCATATGTCCCAAACTCCAAGCCATATAAACCAAGTCGCCGCTTGTTCCTACTTCACCGGTTTCAAAGTCGAATATTCCATTAACCATTGAGTTTTGATTAAATGATAAAACTACATCTTTAGAAATCTCTAGTCTTGAAATTGCTGTGTAGGCTAAGGTCTTATTTGCTGTGTTTTCGCTGCCATCAGTAACTGCAAGAGTAACATTGTCACTAGCTTGGCAATCATTAGCTTTTATCTTTATTTCTATTTTGGCAGATGTAACACCTTCATTAAAACTTTTGGTATATTTTCCTTGTGAGTCGTCCTCAACTACTACTGTCTCTTCAGTATTAAAATCGTCTGATGTCATTGAGATAAACTCAGGATTACAACCCAAACTAGAAAGCACCAAATAAACATCAAATTTATCAAGCCCGGTTTCATCATATAAATTTGCGATTATGGTCATTGTATCACTAGAATAATAACCTCCTGTATATTCTTGACCACCTTCAAAAAAATAGGCAGATACTATTTGTGGGTCAGTGCTGTCAGTTGTTTCTGTTTCATCATCACAAGAGGACATTAGTATTTGTACTGAAACCAGCACAGCAATTGCCATTAAAATTAAAATAAAGTTCTTTTTCATAAATATAAAATTACAGTTTAAAATAAATTATCAAAGCAAATTTAGAGTATTGTCTATAATAATTTATAAAGCATGTTGCTAGAAGCAGATTTTTGTGTGCGAATGACAGATTTAACTAAACGAAGTTCTTTCTAAAAATAATTTGGACACTTCATCCTTAAATTTTCTTGATAAAGGAATTTCATAATGATTCAAGTAGATAATATTGCCTTTAATTTGAGTTATATGTTCAATATTCACAAAGAATGACCGGTGAACCTGAATAATATTGTTGTAATTGAGCTCCTCGACTAACTGTTTTAATGCTTTTCTCACGACAGTCTTATTCTTAGGTGTGTAAATCTCAGAATAGATGTTATCGGCTTTAACAAACAGTATGTCTTTAACAAGTATTTTAAAATGCTTGTACCCTTCTTTAACAACAAAAACGTTTTTTTCGGTGCTATTTGCAAATTTTTCAATGGCTAGCCTTATTGCAATATTCACTTCTTGCTCATTTATGGGTTTTAAAATATATGCTGCCGGTTTGCCTAAAAGTGCTTTTTCTAAAGTTTTTTTATCAGAATGAGCAGAAATAAATATGTATGGAATGTGGATCTCTGAATTAATAAACTCGCCTATTTCTATTCCGGTGTACTGATTTTCCATTTTTATGTCGAGAAGAGCTATGTCCGGGTTTAAATTAGCTAAACCATCCAAAATATCTTGTTTGTTAGAAAAAACACCTACAACATTATATTCAAATGAAAGTAAAACCTTCCTTAAATACTCAGCAATAAAGACATCATCTTCCCCAATTAAGACCTTAATTTTTCTGTTCATAGCTTTAAATCTTAAAACTTAAAATGTATTTCATCCCTGTTTCATCAAATATGTCGATTTTCGCCTTAAGTTGTTTTGCGAAAATTGAAATAAGGTTTAGCCCAAGGGTATCCGTTTCTCTATTTTTATCTTTCATTCCACAACCATTGTCTGCTACAATAATTTTCAAAAAATCATCAACTCGATGTATTTCGATGTAAATTTTTGGATCTTTTTGATTAGAGAATGCATGCTTAAATGAATTTGTGATAATCTCGGCAAGTAATTGTCCAAATGTAATTGCAGTTGAGATGTTAATCTCTATATCATCAATGCTATATTCTATTAAAACTGTAGTACTGTGGTCGTTATTTAAGTTTTTTATTGAATCAACAATCTCAAAAACCAAATTTCTAATATTGGTCTTTGTCATATTATTATTACTGTATAATTTTTCGTGAATAGAAGCCATAGCCAAAACTCTGTTCTGCACTTTTTTTAATGCGTCTTTTTCATTTTCACTTTGACTGTCCGACATCTGAAAGTAAATTAGTCCGGAAATGGTCTGAAGATTGTTTTTAACCCTATGATGAATTTCTGCAATAAGTGCATCTTTAATTTTGTTTTCTTCTGATAATTCTTTGGTCTTTTTAACAACCTCAATACTAAGCTTTTGACTTATTTTTTTTTGATACAGTATTCTAACAAAAAGAACTATTAAAACTAACGCAATGGAGCCTAAAAACAAAATTACAATTTCGGTAGGGATATATTTTAAAAGAAAGAAATCTTCTTTAGCTTTACCTTTTATTTCAACTCCGGACTTTACCCAATTTGACTCATCTCCATTAAGGAAAAAATTGTTCAATTTACCTCTGCTATTATTTGCTAAATCTAGTATTAGTGTATCTCTATTATTATCTATATTTGGAGAGCCCTGATTGAAGTCCAAATAAAAGATTAGTCCTTTTTCATTTCCATATAATTCATAGTCCATCCAATTTTGTATCTCTTTTTGTTTTTTTTCATAATCCCAGATTCTAATTTCATCAATTACTCCATTAAAATAACGATTATTGTGTCGACTATCGCAGCCTATAAATAAATCCCCAACTTTTGAAATTGCAGGTTCTCGCTTGCTCTTTGCAGACGCAACAAGGTTGCCATCAACATATAGTTTAATTTCTTTAGAATTATATGTGGCTGCATAGTGATGCCAATTAGTTATGTCTGTTTGAATAGTATATTCGACATAATAATAGTAATTTTGCTCAAAAACTAAAAACTGAATAGTTTTAGTACTAACAACCGGGTGAAACACAAATTTTTCTCTCATCGAAATTAGTGATCCGGTACTATTCCAGAATTCATTATCGCTTTTAACCCACAATTCAATAGTGTATTCTAATGGGTTTAAAGTTTCATTGTATGGAAAAATAATATAGTCGTCGATACCGTCAAAATGAAGAGCATTGTTTGGTGAAATATTCTGGGAATACGTTGCGGTCAACATTATTGAGTTTATCAGAATAGTAAAAGTTATTGCCAACACATAAGTTATGCTGTTTTGCACTTTTGTTATCCTACGCAGATATTTACAGCTAGTCTGTATTAATTGCATTTTGTTGAATGGTGATATTAAATATTTTGTGCTGTAATACATATTAATGCAATAATAGGAATAATTTTCTTCCAAACGAGTAAAAATGTTATTGTCGTGTTGAGGATTTTGTATCAAAAAAGTTGCCCTACACTGTGTGCAATTAAAAATATTTAAATTACCTTGCTAATCTCCTCACCACTTCCTCATGTTCCGGAAACGTCGCACATAAATTATTTACATCGGCTAAATCAAAATCGGCAAAGTCGAAGCCAGGAGCAACGGTGCAACCAACAAGCGAGTAGGAGTTTTCGGCAATCACTTCGGCAGCAAACCAGTACCCAGCCGGAACAACCAACTGTGGTATTTCGTCATTTAAAATATCGCTTCCGATTTTTATGGTCGATAACTTTCCGTCCGGACTAATCATATAAAGTAAAAGAGATGAGCCGCGATAAAAATGCCATATTTCGTCCTGTTTAATGCGGTGAAATGCCGAAAAGTTTCCCGATACCAGCATAAAATAAATACATGTGCTTACATTTCTATCTCCGCTAAAGTTACTACCAAGAATAGTTTGCGGAATTTCTGTCCCACAACGGTAGGTCTCGCGATAAAATCCGCCTTCGGGGTGAGGTAAAAGTTGAAGCTTTTTAGCAATTTGTTGAATTTCGTTGTGCATTTTTTGTTGTAAAAGTAGTTAATTCGAAACAATTTTATCTCTATAATGTTATTTAATTGTATATTTGGGAGTGTCTGGAGTCCCGAAAAACCAAATTTGTTTTTGCAAATTTGTGGTTTTTCGAGCCCCGTAAACGAGGGTCTAAGGAGATCCTAGAGAAATCCCGAGCCTCTGGTTCGAGGATCTCGAGAATATGAAATTGCTAGTGGCATTTTAATATTTAACGAGGCTAATAAGAGAAAACTGTAATTGTGAATATTGAAATAGCAATTTCTGTCCCGTTATCCCGAGGATCCTCGAACCAGAGGTTCGGGATTTTCTCGGGATGCCTAGAGCTTTTAGAGTTTTGAGCTCTGAGTTTAATGTTTTGAGTTTAGAATTTAGAGTTTAGAATTTAGAGTTTAGAATTTTGAGTTTTATTATAAAATTAAATTATATCATTATGATAGTTTTGCTTTCACCTGCAAAGAGTTTAGATTTTGAGTCGTCTGCAATTAGTGATAAAATATCTGAGCCTGTTTTTACAAAAGAATCCAGCGAATTGTTAAATGTCTTGGCAAAGCTAAGTGCGAATGATTTGCAGGAATTAATGCGCATTAGTGCAGCATTAGCAGAGTTGAATTATAACAGATTTCAGGAGATGCAGAATTTTCCTTCCGAAGTACGTGCAAAACAAGCAGTTTCGGTTTTTGTAGGAGAGGCTTATCGCGGATTAAGCTCCGATGATTTTTCGGATGATGATTTACAATTTGCGCAAAAACATCTGCGAATTTTATCAGGATTCTATGGAGTTTTACGTCCCCTAGATTTAATTCAGCCCTACCGACTCGAAATGGGAACAAAACTTAAAGTTGATGAGCACGAGAATCTTTATAAATTTTGGGGAGATAAAATTACACATCAAATAAATAAAGATCTGAAAACTCCGGTAATAATAAATCTTGCTTCGGATGAATATTTTAAATCGGTAAATAAAAAAATCCTGAAAGCCGAAATTATTACCCCCGTATTTTACGACAATCATAAAGGTACTTACAAGATGATAACGGTTTATGCAAAAAATGCCAGAGGCGCAATGACAAGATATATTATTAAAAATAGAATTGAAAACCCCGAAGATCTAAAATCCGCTGATGTTAATGAATATAAATTTTCGGAAGAAATGTCTGATAAGGGTAAGTGGGTTTTTATACGGTAGTTGTTTAAACTCGTCTTATGTATTAGTATATTTATGAAAACTTATAAAACCTTTTGGTTACTCAAGATATTTCATATTTTTCTTCATATCCTTAATAACGCTAGCTAAGGCCTTTCCTTGTTTTCTTTTTTCATATTCGGATGCAGAATAGTGCTCAGCTTCCCTTCTCAGTTTTAAATAGCTCTCATACACTTCCTGCCCAATCTGACCACTCCTAACAGCAGCAATCACAGCACAACCAATTTCATTAACATGTTTGCAATCAGAAAATCTGCATTTTTCTTCAAAATCATCAATATTCATTACTTGGGCTAGATTATCCTTATCATTATTGGTAACTCCAAAAACTTTTACTCCAGGAGTGTCAATTAACACACCGTAATTTGGCAAAAGAATCATCTCTCTACGAGTAGTTGTATGACGTCCTTTGCCAGTGGAATCACTAATCTCATAAGTCTCAAAAACCTCACTACCAAAAAGTTTATTTATTAGTGTACTTTTACCAACACCTGAGGAACCCGTAAAAACAGCTGTCTCTCCGGGCGAAATACAATCTCTAACTTTATCAACACTTTGGGCGGAAAAGATACTTGTAAACAACACGGGAACTTTATAAGCTATGTGTTTTAATTCTCTTTCCACTACATCCTTATCATAGCCTAAATCTGTTTTTGTTAGAATTATCAAAGGTTCTATCCCTTCATCCGCAAGTTGAAGCATAAATCGCTCTAACCTTCTAACGTTAAAGTTATCGTCCAGGCTTTGAACAACAAAAGCTTTATCAATATGTGATGCGATTGCTTGTTTCTCGGATACTGTACCGGCCTTTAAACGGTATAAAGCTTTTTGCCTGGGTAACATGTCAAGAATTATCCCCTTTGCATCATCTATTTTCTGAAGAATTACCCAATCGCCGGTGCAAGGATATTCCGAAGTCTCTCTTCCGTAAAGCATGTTTCCGGTAAGTTCGCAGCTTAGCAAACCGTCATCAGTAATTACATCATAACATGTTTTATGTGTTACAGCAACTCTGCCGTGTAACATATCAGCAAAACTTGATTGCTGTTTTTGTTGTTGGAGTTTGGTGTTCCAACCATATTGTGTTAAGTTTTTCATTTTCTATGTTTTTTTGAGTGGTAAGTATGTCAGGTTCACGAACCTGACATACACACGCACCTTTAAACAATTTCATTCATTAAATTTTCTTCCCTATATAAAACACATAACCATAATAGTCTTTGTATTTTCGATAAAGGCTTTCTTCGTGACGTTGATTTGCAATAAAATCCTCAGCGGCAGTATTTTCCTTATGAGCTTTCAAGTAAATTTCTTGTGCTTTTACCTGAGGTTTATAGAAGTTATCCGTCCAACAGTTTTCAGGTAAAACAAAACTTGCAACGGGAATATAACCTGCATTTTGCATTTGAATTACTTTGTTGGGAATTGTATCTATGCCGGGGTACTCAGCTAGCCAAAACTGCTCTATTTCCTTTGGTCGTTCATTTGTAAACCATGAGGCTTCACTAACAGCAACAAAACCACCTTTTTTCAGATATTTTCTCCACTCTTTTAGTCCTCTTTCAAAGCCGATGTTGTATATCGCCCCTTCCGACCAAATTAAATCGAGTTCTTCTTCCCGAAAAGGCAAGTCATCCATTGAACCAATGAGACCTTTAACTCTGTCATGCAAATTCTCTTTCTTTGCATTTTCGTTAAACAAGTTTATAAACTTTGGAAATATGTCATACCCTCTGATATAACCCTGTGTATTTTTAGCCAAAACCATAGTTTGACCACCTGTACCACAGCCAAGATCAACGATCTGTGAATTTTTGTTTAGATTGTCGATAAAACTAATAGCCTTTTGGGTTATTTCAGGACTACCTGGACCTTGACGCTCAACTAGTGAATAGTAATCACATATTAATTCTATATCAAATTCGTTTATTGATTTTATATCGTTACTCATTATTGTAAATTTATTTGTTAATAATTTGTTGCTATTTAATAAAACAACATAAAAACACCAATATTAATTAAATAGAAATAATCCGACAAGAATATGTCGAATAACGAGGGTGAACGAATCTATTGTTAATAAGAACCGTTCGTTATGCTACCAGATCCAAGATAGTAATAAACATAAAAGCAATTAAATTTTGATACAAAGATAAAATGTTATATTTTATTTTCAATACTTTTTTTAATCAAATTTAAATTCAGAGATTTTGTTGGAGAAAACATATTTTTTGATTATTCCGTTAAATCCACAACCTTATCCAACTCAAACCCATCACTTTCCTTCATATGCACATATCCTAATTGGTTGTTAACAAGTTTGGTTTTCCCGATATCAAAATCAGGTATCCTTTGATGATGATGCCCATAAATCCAGTAGTCAGGACCATCACTATGTATCAAATCATATAGTTCAACAGCAAAAGCATCATTTAAAATATCATTTCTAAAACGCTCGGGGTAGTTCAAATATGTTGGAATATGATGTGTTAACACTATTGTTTTTTTTGGTTTTTCTTTGGTAAGTTCTTCGGTGATAAATTTAAGACAGCTTTCGTGAAGCTTATTAAAGATATCCGCAGTTAATTTCCAACCGTTATGTCTTATTACACGAAAATCATTCATATTATATTCTACCATACCATGATTACGATCACGAATTTTAGACCACAATGTAGATAATAAAATTTTTACACCTTGTTCGTCAAAAACCATATTATTCGCCAGTGTAAGATTTGGTAAAATATTCTCGGAAAAACTACCAGAACGTTCTACAATATTAGAATGATAGTATTCGTGATTACCGGGCACCCAATATGTTTGCCGAAAGTTATCCGATAAATATTTAAAAAAATCTTTATGCTTTTCTAACTCGGTAAAAACAACAATATCTCCTGCCAAAAGCAAAACATCTCCAATAGGCTTTATTGGGTTATCCTTAAGATACTTTTTGTTTTGAGGAAATTCAATATGTAAGTCGGAGCAGTATTGTATTTTCATTCTAAAAATTATTGACAAATTTAGCAATAATATATGTATTTATCAATCAATTATGAAGTGACATAATATTTTGTTAAAATTTATTTAAATTTCTTGCATTAATTAATAAATTGATTTATCTTTGACCAAACGTTCAGTCAAAAAAATAAATTAAAGAAAAATGGAATCAAAAAAACACTATACAGGCCTTGATAACAGCCAGGTTGATCAGAGTCGCAAAAAGCATGGTTCTAACCTATTAACACCACCTCCCAAAGAGCCAATTTGGAAGTTGTTTTTGGAGAAGTTTAACGATCCAATTATAAAAATTCTTTTAATTGCTGCTTTATTATCTCTTGGGATAGGTTTTGTTCATAATGAATTTACCGAAACGATTGGTATTTTTGCTGCAATTATTTTGGCAACAGGTGTTGCGTTTTGGTTTGAGTATGATGCAGACAAAAAATTTGACATTCTTAATCTTGTAAACGATGAAACTCCGATAAAAGTAATAAGGAATGGCAATATTACAGAAATTCCCAAAAAAGATATCGTAGTCGGAGACATTGTTGTTTTAGATACGGGAGATGAAATTCCTGCAGATGGGATTTTATTGGAATCTGTTTCGCTCCAGGTTGACGAATCGAGTTTAACCGGCGAGCCATCAATAGAAAAAACTACAGACCCAGAACATTTCGATAAAGATGCCACCTATCCCAGCAACGAGCTTTTAAAAGGAACAAAAGTGCTCGAAGGAAATGCAGTATATGAAGTTACAAAAGTTGGAGATAGTACTGAATATGGAAAAGTAGCACGTAAATCGGCAGAAAAAAGTGAGGAGCAGACTCCACTTAACAAGCAACTTGATGGCTTGGCAAAGTTTATTGGTATTATAGGACTATCATTTGCCGTACTCACTTTTGTTAGCCTGTTTATTAAAGATATGATTATTGGAGAACTTAAATTTTCAAATCCACAATTATATCTCGTAATATCAGCTATTTTGTCAGTTATGATTTTAATCGGAAAAGTTTGGGCTCCAATGATTTCCGATGGCATCGATATTATAACTTCTCACAAACGAAAGTTACCAAATTGGATTACAAATCTCTCTTGGGGTAAATGGATATTATCCGGAACGTTGATTTTTATAAGTTTTGTGCTTATCGGCTTATTATTTGGTATAAATCCAATTTTAATAAGTTCTTGGCCTGATATTGACACTGCTGCCATTATTTTACAGTACTTTATGATTGCTGTAACATTAATTGTTGTAACAGTTCCCGAGGGACTACCGATGAGCGTAACACTAAGTCTTGCCTTAAGTATGAGACGTATGTTAAAGTCTAACAATCTGGTTCGGAAAATGCATGCCACCGAAACTTTGGGAGCAACAACAGTAATATGCACGGATAAAACAGGAACATTGACAAAAAACCAAATGCAAGTATTTGAAACATCATTTTTTGGATTAGGAAAACAAAAACCTGACGATGATGAATTAGGGCATTTGATTACTGAAAGCATAGCAATAAATTCAACAGCGCATCTTGATTTTGCAGATCCGTCAAATCCAAAAACGCTAGGCAATCCGACAGAAGCCGCTCTTTTGCTATGGTTAAACAAATTAAACATTAATTATCTTGACATAAGAGAAAAATCACAAATACTGGAACAGTTAACTTTTTCTACAGAGCGCAAGTATATGGCAACATTAGCATGGTCGCCAAAGCTAAATAAAAAAGTACTTTTTGTAAAAGGAGCTCCTGAAATTGTTCTTAAAAACTCGAAAAATGTTTTAATGAAAAGTGGTTTAACATCGGTTGATGATGCGAGTCAGGAAATAAACACTTTATTGTCGAAGTACCAATCACAAGCTATGAGGACATTAGGATTTGCATGGGAAATTGTAGATGACGAATTACCTCGCATTTCTAATGGAACATTATCCAACAGTAATCTCACCTATGCAGGAGTAGTTGCAATTTCTGATCCGGTTCGTGAAGATGTACCACAAGCTGTTTTAAATTGTTTGCAGGCAGGAATTGAAGTAAAGATAGTAACAGGCGACACTCCCGGAACAGCCTCAGAAATAGGAAGGCAAATAGGAATTATTGATTCTACAACGCCATCCTCATCAGTTATTACCGGAGTAGATTTTGAGAATTTATCAGATCAAGAAATAATAGACAGGGCAAAAGATATCAAAATATTATGTCGTGCGCGACCAACAGACAAACAAAGATTTGTTCAACTTTTACAGAAAGCCGGCGAAGTTGTGGCAGTAACAGGTGATGGAACAAACGATGCCCCGGCCTTAAATTATGCTCATGTTGGATTATCAATGGGCTCAGGAACATCTGTTGCAAAGGAGGCCAGCGATGTAACAATTATTGACGATTCGTTTAGCAGCATAAGCACAGCAGTAATGTGGGGACGTTCTCTTTATCAAAACATTCAACGCTTTATAATATTTCAGTTAACCATTAATGTGACTGCCATGATTATAGTTTTTGTTGGATCAATTTTCGGACATGAACTACCCCTGACTGTAACACAGATGCTTTGGGTTAATCTAATTATGGACACATTTGCTGCAGGAGCTCTGGCATCATTACCTCCAAACATTAATGTTATGCGACAAAAACCGCGTAAAAACAGTGATTTTATCATCTCAAATAAAATGCGAAATAATATTTTGTTTGTAGGATTATCTTTTGTCGCTTTATTATTTGCATTACTTTATTTCTTTAGAGACACCAATGGTGACATTAGCGAATACAATCTTTCTGTATTTTTTACTGTATTTGTAATGTTGCAGTTCTGGAATATGTTTAATGTTAAAGCTTTCGCCTCCGGGAAATCAGCATTTTTCCAACTAAATAAGAGCTATGGATTTATTCTTGTGATGATAATAATTCTAATAGGACAAATACTAATTGTTCAGTTTGGAGGAGAAGTCTTTAGAACTATGCCTATAAGTCTCAGAGATTGGCTAATTATTATTGGAGCGACATCCCTGGTGCTTTGGATTGGTGAGATAAAAAGAATTATCAGGGCTTAGAAAGAATGATTGAAAAACACTATATGATAGTCATACCAATATAATATCAAAACACCCGATATAAATTGATTATTTTGAGCATATACAATAGTACTAATCTCATATATCCAACCTTTTATGGATGGAAACGAAAGAACAGCAAGAATCGTTAGTAATGCACTATTAATAAATGAAAAGCATTGTCCTTTATCATTTAGAACAGTAGATTCTATTGATAATAAAAAAGCTATGTTGCTCTTTTATGAACAGAACAATATCTCAATTTTTAAGGATATTTTTATAGAACAATTTGAGTTTGCTGTAAAAACATACTTTTAATCGTAAAACTAAACAAACTATATTACTAATCTAGCCGAAAATAAACACGGTTCTCTTTGTATCTAATCGTATTTTTCACTATTTTTGTTTAACAAATTAGCATTATTATATAATTTTGTAAACATTAGTGCAAGATTTATGTTCTAGTAATTGTTATTATTTAGTAATAATTCTTATTTATGAAACTAGAATATCAAAATATAAGTCAACAAATTAAGCAGAAAGGCTTAAAGATAACTACACAGCGGATAATTGTACTTGAAGCAATATATGATTTGGGGAATCATCCATCGACAGATGAAATTGTAAAATTTGTTCAGGAAAAGCATCCTGCCATTTCGCAAGGAACAATTTATAAAACTCTCGACACATTTGTAGAAAACAAGATAATACAGAGAGTTGAGACCTCGGGAGGAATTTTTAGATATGATGGAATCACATTTATGCATCATCACTTACACGAAGATGGCACCCCAAGAATTGAAGACTATTACGACGAAAACCTTAACAATATGCTGATTGATTATTTTGCGAACAAAAACATACCCGGATTTAAAGTGCACGATATTAAACTCCACATTAAAGGAGAATTTACGAAATAAATAAATACAGTAATAACAATTAAAAATTAAAAGAAAATGGAAGAAAAAAACACAATTACACCAATGCCAAGAATTGGCGAAAAAGCTCCTGAGTTTGTAGCACAAACTACCCAGGGACAAATTAATTTCCCACAAGATTATAAAGGAAGTTGGACTATATTATTTAGTCACCCTGCTGACTTTACGCCAGTATGTACATCAGAGTTTATGACATTTGCAAACATGGAAGAAAAATTTGCTGAGGCAAACTGTAAACTTGTAGGACTATCAGTTGATGGTTTATACAGTCATATTGCTTGGCTACGTACCATTAAAGAGAAGATAGAGTACAAAGGAATGAAAGACATCGAAGTAAAATTTCCTTTAATCGAGGATATTACAATGGATGTTGCAAAAAAATATGGTATGATGATGCCTGGCGAAAGCAATACAAAAGCAGTAAGAGCGGTATTCTTTATCGATCCAAATAGCATTATTCGTGCAATAATTTATTATCCATTAAGCTTAGGTAGAAACTTTGACGAACTGTACAGAGCATTAATCGCAATGCAAACAGCTGACGAATTCGGTATTGCAACTCCAGCCGATTGGGTTCCAGGCGACGATGTAATAATCTCTCCTGCCGGATCATGTGGTATGGCAAAAGAAAGAATGGAAGACAAAGATTTAGATTGTAAAGATTGGTTCTTCTGTACTAAAAAACTTGATAAAGAAAAAGTTTTAAAAGCAGTATTGAAGAAATAGAAGCATTTAGATACCGCATATAAGAAAAATACGCACCAAGTTGGATGCGTATTTTTTTTGTAACTAATTTACACACCCTCCCGTTGGCGCGGATTTAGCTTCGCTGAGCTCAACGCCTATGGGCGTTTTCGGTTGCAATCCGTGCCCTCTACCAACAAAATCTCCCCAAATATCTCTCATTTCCCAAAAACTTTTACTAATTTTACCTAATGCAAAATTGTTTAAGTTATTTTACATCAAATAAATATCTTTGCAACAAGTCAATTTTTTATGAAAAACGAAATCATCATATACCA